>NZ_JBSHBW010000007.1:0-274975 GCF_053612185.1 Streptomyces sp. NPDC054757 | reverse complement strand
CCGGCCGGCGTGATGCCGGCCGGGGCGGCCAGGGGTGCGGACGGCGGACCTGCCGCCGCTGGGCGGACGGTCCGCCGGACCTCAGCCGAGCGTCGCGATCGCCTGGTTGAAGGTCGCCGACGGGCGCATGACGGCCGCGGCCTTCGCCGGGTCGGGCTGGTAGTAGCTGCCGATGTCGGCCGGGGAGCCCTGGACGGCGATCAGTTCGCCGACGATGGTCTCCTCCTGCTCACCGAGCGTCTTGGCGAGCGCCGCGAACGCCTCGGCGAGCTGGGCGTCGTCGGTCTGCGCGGCCAGCTCTCGGGCCCAGTAGAGCGCCAGGTAGAAGTGGCTGCCGCGGTTGTCGATACCGCCGAGCTTGCGGCTCGGCGACTTGTCCTCGTTGAGGAACGTGCCGGTCGCACGGTCCAGTGTGTCGGCGAGGACCTGGGCGCGCGCGTTGCCCGTGGTCTGCGCGAGGTGCTCGAAGCTGACCGCCAGCGCCAGGAACTCGCCCAGGCTGTCCCAGCGCAGGTAGTTCTCCTTGACGAGCTGCTGGACGTGCTTCGGGGCGGAACCGCCTGCGCCCGTCTCGAAGAGGCCGCCGCCGTTCATGAGCGGGACGACGGAGAGCATCTTCGCGCTGGTGCCCAGTTCGAGGATGGGGAACAGGTCGGTCAGGTAGTCGCGCAGCACGTTGCCGGTGACGGAGATGGTGTCCTCGCCACGGCGGATGCGCTCCAGCGAGAACGCGATGGCGTCCGCCGGGGTCATGATCTCGATCTGCAGACCGTCGGTGTCGTGCTCCGGGAGGTACGCCTTGACCTTGGCGATCAGGGCGGCGTCGTGCGCGCGGCCCTCGTCGAGCCAGAACACGGCCGGGGTGCCGGTCGCGCGGGCCCGGGTGACGGCGAGCTTCACCCAGTCCTGGATCGGCAGGTCCTTGGTCTGGCACATGCGCCAGATGTCACCGGCGCTGACGGCGTGCTCCAGGACGGCGTCGCCCTGGCCGTCGAGGACCCGCACCGTGCCGGTGACGGGGATCTCGAAGGTCTTGTCGTGGCTGCCGTACTCCTCGGCCTTCTGCGCCATCAGACCGACGTTGGGCACGGAGCCCATCGTCGACGGGTCGTAGGCGCCGTTGGCGCGGCAGTCGTCGATGACGACCTGGTAGATCCCGGCGTAGCTGCTGTCCGGGATGGTCGCCAGGGTGTCGGCCTCGCCGCCGTCCGGGCCCCACATGTGGCCGGAGGTGCGGATCATGGCGGGCATGGAGGCGTCGACGATGACATCGCTCGGTACGTGCAGGTTGGTGATGCCGCGGTCGGAGTCGACCATCGCCAGCGAGGGGCCTTCGGCCAGCTCGGCCTCGAAGGACTCCTTGATCTTGGCGCCGTCGGGCAGCGACTCCAGGCCCTTGAGGATGCCGCCGAGGCCGTCGTTCGGGGTCAGCCCGGCGGCGGCGAGCGTCGCACCGTGCTCGGCGAACGTCTTCGGGAAGAAGGCGCGGACCACATGGCCGAAGATGATCGGGTCGGAGACCTTCATCATGGTGGCCTTGAGGTGCACGGAGAAGAGCACATCCTCGGCCTTGGCGCGGGCGATCTGCGCCGTGAAGAACTCACGGAGCGCGGCCACGCGCATCACCGAGGCGTCGACGACCTCGCCGGCCAGGACGGGGACCGACTCGCGCAGGACGGTGGTGGTGCCGTCGTCCCCCGCGAGCTCGATCCGGAGCGAGCCGGGCTCGTCGATGACGACCGACTTCTCGGTGGAGCGGAAGTCGTCGCCGTCCATGTGGGCGACGTTCGTCTTCGAATCGGACGACCAGGCACCCATCCGGTGCGGGTGGGCCTTGGCGTAGTTCTTCACGGACGCCGGGGCGCGGCGGTCCGAGTTGCCCTCACGCAGCACCGGGTTGACGGCGCTGCCCTTGACCTTGTCGTACCGGGCGCGGACGTCCTTGTCCTCGTCGGTCTGCGGGTCGTCCGGGTAGTCCGGAAGCGCGTAGCCCAGCTTCTGCAGCTCCGCGATGGCGGCCTTCAGCTGCGGGATGGACGCCGAGATGTTCGGCAGCTTGATGATGTTCGCGCCGGGCGTCTTGGCCAGTTCACCGAGTTCGGCGAGTGCGTCCTCGACTCGCAGGCTCTCGTCAAGACGGTCGGGGAAACTGGCGATGATCCGCCCCGCGAGAGAGATGTCACGGCTCTCCACGGCCACACCGGCCGTCGAGGCGTACGCCTGGATCACCGGCAGGAACGAATACGTCGCCAGGGCCGGGGCCTCGTCGGTCTGTGTATAGATGATGGTCGAGTCAGTCACCGGGTGCTCCGCTCCACGTCTGCAACATTGCTCGACATCAAGATATCTCCTGAGCGCCCCCCTCTCGACAGGGCCCCACCCCCGGCGGCCGGGGCCCCGGGCGGGCGGGGCACGTACGCCAGGGCCGCCGGGGCCGTACGCCGGTCCGCCCGGAGGCGCCCGTCAGCGGGAGGAGCCGCACCGCCGGTACACATGGCCCTGCTCACCGGCCGGGGTCACCTCACGGTCACGCAGGGTGATGGAGAGTTTCGTTCCCCAGGCGCGGCAGGCGTGGTCGAAGGCCTTGGTGCCGTACTCGATGTCGAAGGCCCGGCCCTGGTAGGCGGTGGCGAACTCGGTGCACTCCTGGAAGCTCCCACACTCCTCGACCACGGCGAAGTCGAAGCCGATACGGTGGCGCTCGCCGAGCAGGTCGGTGGTGTTCTTCTGGGCGATGGCGAGACCCCGCCGGTGCGCGTGGGCGGCCAGCAGCCGGGCGAAGGACGCCGCGTCGTCCTCGGTCAGCAGACCGTGCGAGCGCTCGTAGGAGTCGAGGTTGTCGGGCTCCACCGCGTCGAAACCGGCGTCGGCGCAGCCGTCGATCCAGCGGCCGACGATGTCCGCGAGCGCCTTGCGCTCAGCCGCCCCCGAGATGTCGAGGAGGGGCTCCTGCCAGTCCTCGTCGACGACCGGCTTGCCGTGCCGGTCGCGCAGCAGCAGGTCGGGGTGGTGCTTCTGCCACCAGCCGATGGCGCTGCCGGGCTGCGACTGGAAGGCGTTGACGTAACAGATGTTGTACAGGCCGGGTGCGGGGTCGGCCGTGCGGTCGCGGGAGACCACCCGCACCCCGGCGGGCGGCCGGTACGGGCCGCCCAGCTGATAGTCGAAGGAGGCTCGGGCCGGGGGCTTGTGAACGCCGCTGTCCCGGGTGGAGGCCGCAGTGGTGGGGGTGGCACCGTCGCCGGGGCCACCGGAGGAACAGCCGGCCACGAGGAGGAGCAGCGCCGGGGCGAGGACACGGGCGGCGCGGCGGAGCAGCGAGGGGTGGTACGGAGAGGGCACGTCGGGGCTTTCGCGGTGGGAGCAGGGGAAGCTGATTTGATCATGGGAGCCGCCCCGGCGGCGAACCCCGCCTGTCCTGCCCTGTCCTGCCCTGTCCTGTCCTGCCCCCGTCCCGCCCTCTCCTGTCCTGCCCGGTACGGAGTCCGTCAGGACCGTGCGCGGTCCATCGCCTCCAGCACCTTGTCCGGGGTGAGCGGAAGGGAGCGCAGCCGGACGCCGATGGCGTGATGGAGGGCGTTGCCGACCGCGGCCGCCGTACCGACGATGCCGATCTCGCCGATTCCCTTGCTGCCCATCGGGTTGAGGTGCTCGTCCTCCTCGTCGATCCAGTGCGCCTCGACGGAGCGGACGTCCGCGCAGACCGGGACGTGGTACGAGGCGAGGTCGCTCTCCACGAAAGCGCCGGACGCGGGGTCGACGGTGCTGCCCTCCGTGAGGGCCATCCCGATGCCCATCACCATGCCGCCGATGAACTGCGCTCTCGCCGTACGGGAGTTGAGGATGTGTCCGGCCGCGAACACCCCCAGCAGCCGTCGGACACGTACCTCGCCCGACACCGGGTCCGCCTCCACCTCGGCGAAGTGGGCGCCGAAGGCGTGGCGCGCGTAGGGCACCGGCTCCCCGGCCTGCCCGCTGGTGTCGGCCGCGGCGTGCAGGCCGTCGGGCGGCAGCGCTCCCGGGTGTTCACCGAGCAGCTTCCCGAGTGAGGTGCAGGCCTGGTGGACCGCCCAGCCCCAGGACGCGGTGCCCGATGAACCGCCCGCGAGCGACGCGCTGGGCAGATCGCTGCTGCCGATGTCGACCGCCACGCGTTCCAGCGGTACGCCCAGCACACCGGCGGCGATCTGGGCCAGGACCGTGCGGGCTCCCGTGCCGATGTCGGTGGCGTTGATCCGTACCAGGAAGGTGCCATCCGGCGCCGCGTGCGCCGTCGCCTCGGACGGGGAGACGAGGACCGGGTAGGTCGCGGCGGCGACACCGGTCCCGATCAGGAGCCCGCCTTCCCGCCGGACACCGGGGCGGGGGTCCCGGCCGCTCCAGCCGAACCGCCGGGCCCCCTCCTTCAGGCAGTCGGTGAGGTGACGGCTGCTGAACGGCAGGCCGCTGTCCGGCTCGGTGTCCGGTTCGTTCCGCAGCCGCAGCTCCACCGGGTCCAGACCCGCCGCGAGGGCCAGTTCGTCCATCGCCGATTCCAGCGCGTACATACCCGGCGCCTCGCCGGGTGCCCGCATCCAGGAGGGGCTGGGGACGTCGAGGGCGGCGACGCGATGGGTCGTCAGGCTGTGCGGTGAGCGGTACATGATCCGCGCGGGGACGGCGGCCTGCTCCACGAACTCCTTGATCCGCGAGGTGTGGGTGATCACCTCGTGGGCCAGCGATGTGATCACGCCGCCGTCTTCCGCGCCCAGCCGGACGCGGTGCAGCGTGGGGGCACGGTGGCCGACCACCGCGGGCATCTGCCGGCGCGGCAGCGAGAGCGTCACGGGGCGCCCGGTGTGCCTGGCCGCCATGACGGCCAGCACCACCTGGGGGCGCGGGGTGCCCTTGGAGCCGAACCCGCCCCCGACGTGCGGGGAGTTGACGGTGATGTCGCTCTCCGGGGTGGCGAACAGCGTGGCGAGGGCCTGGCGGACCGCCGTCGCGCCCTGGCTGGAGTCATGCACGGTCAGATGTCCGCCGGTCCACTCCGCGGTGCTGGCATGGGGCTCCATCGGGTGGTTGTGGAGCGGGGGGACGGTGTACGAGACATCGACCCGGACGGGCGCCCGTGCGTACTCGGCGGCGAAGTCGCCGCGTTCACGGTCGGCGGGGAAGCCGCCGTTGGCTTCCTCCGGCGCGTAGATCGCGGGGTCGCCGGCCGCCAGCACCACATCGTGGGGGTCGCTCTCGTACTCCACCCGTACGGCCTGTGCTGCGGCACGCGCCCCTTCCAGGGTCTCGGCCACGGCGAGGGCGACGTACCACCCGTAGTGCGGCACCCGGTCGTTCTGGAGGAGGTCCAGGGTGGGGTCGTCGGTGGCTGCCAGCCGGGGCGCGTTGTCCGCGGTGAGTACGGCGATGGTGCCGGGGAGTGCCAGCGCGTCCCCGGTGTGCACGGCGCTGACCCGGCCGGAGGCGATCCTGGCGGGGACCGGCCAGGCGTGGACGCGGCCGGGCGGGGAGTGCTCGGCGGCGTAGGGAGCGGCGCCGGTGACTTTCGCCCGGCCTTCCCGGCGGTGCACGGGGGCGCCGGTCGTGGACGTGTGCTGGTTCACGGGGTGCTCTCCTCCTCAGCCGCGGTCCGCGAGACGGGCCAGGGTGTCGACGGCCAGATTGCGGGCGAGCCTTACCTTGAACGCGTTGCCGGACAGGGGGACGGCCTGGGCCAGTTCGGCGTCGGCCGCCCGCAGAAGGGTGCTCTCATCGGCCGGCGCTCCGGTGAGGACGGCCTCGGCGGTCGTGGCGCGCCAGGGTTTGTGCGCGACTCCTCCGAACCCGAGGCGGGCATACCGGATCAGGCCGTCGTCGCCGACTGCCAGAACGGCGGCGACGGAGACCAGGGCGAAGGCGTAGGAGGCGCGGTCGCGCGCCTTGCGGTACGCGGAGGGCATCCCGCCGGACGCGCCGGGGATCACGACCGAGGTGATCAGCTCCCCCGGCCGGATGACGGTGTCCTGCTCCGGGCGGTCGCCGGGGAGCCGGTGGAAGTCGGCCACGGGCACGGTCCGTTCGCCGCTGGGGCCGACGAGTTCGATCCCTGCGTCGAGGACCGCCAGGGCCACCGCCATGTCGGAGGGGTGCGTCGCCACACAGTGGGCGGAGTGGCCGAGGACGGCGTGGTCGCGGTTGACCCCTTCGACGGCGGCGCAACCGGACCCCGGTTCCCGCTTGTTGCAAGGCTGCCCGGTCTCCTGGAAGTACGGACAGCGGGTCCGCTGGAGCAGATTCCCTGCGGTGGTGGCCGCGTTGCGGAGCTGGCCCGAGGCGCCCGACAGCAGCGCCTGCGAGAGCACCGGCCAGTTACGGCGTACGGCAGGGTGGGCGGCGAGATCGCTGTTGCGTACGGTCGCCCCGACGCGGAGCCCGCCGCCGGGCAGTTCTTCGACCGTGCCGAGGGGCAGTCCGCTGACGTCGATGAGGTGGGCGGGGGTCTCCACACCGAGTTTCATGAGGTCGACGAGGTTGGTGCCGCCACCGATGAACCGGGCGTCGGGCAGCGAGAGGAAGCTGTGGAGGGCGTCATCGGTGGTACGGGCCTTCACATAGCCGAACGGCTTCACACGACCACGTCCTCGATGGCTTCGACGATACGGGGATAGGCACCGCACCGGCAGAGGTTGCCGCTCATGCGTTCCCGGATCTCGGCCGGGGTGAGCTCGGCGGGGCCTTCGTCCGCGAGAGCCTCCGCGGCCGTGGCGTGGGAGGGGTGCCCCGCGGCGGCTTCGGCCAGCACGCCGACCGCCGAACAGATCTGGCCCGGGGTGCAGTAGCCGCACTGGAACCCGTCCCGGTCCAGGAAGGCCTCCTGCACGGGGTGGGGGGTTCCGGCGCCGCCGAGCCCCTCGATGGTGGTGATGCCGACGTCCTGCTGGGCGACGGCCAGCAGGAGACAGCTGTTGACGCGGGATCCGTCGGCCAGCACCGTGCACGCGCCGCACTGCCCGTGGTCGCAGCCCTTCTTCGCACCCGTGAGCCCGATCTCCTGGCGGAGGGCGTCCAGGAGCGTAGTGCGGTGGTCCAGGTCCAGGGTGTGGGCCGCCCCGTTGATCCGCAGGGTCACCGTCGACCGCGTCGGCGGCTTGCCCGACGCTCCCTTTCCTGACGGCGCCTTTTCTGACGGCGCCTTTCCTGACGGGTTTCGCGGCCCGGTCGGTCCGCTGCTCGGCTGCATCCGTCCTGCACACCCTTTCTGGGGCGGGTCTTCTGGCTTCCTGGGGCGGGTCCTCCGGGAGGGGGCCTCCGGGAGGGGGCCTCCGGGTACGGTCGCGGGTCGGTCCGTGCGGTCTGTTCAGTCCATTCGGTCTGTTCAGTCCATTCGGTCTGTTCAGTCCATTCGGCCCGTTCGGTCCGAGGGAGGCGCCCGGCACTGGGCGCCGCCGCCCCCGCCGGGACCGGCCCGTGCGCTGTCAGTCCCGGGGGCCGTCCGCCGCCCCGTCCGGTTCCGCGCGGTGCGCCGGATGGCCGGGGGTGCGGCGGTCCTCCTTCATCTCTGCTTCGTACAGATGGCGCCGGCCGCCGGCGAGCCGGTCCCTGACCTTCTCCTCCAGGCGCTGGAAGGTGCGGTAGTAGCCGTCGTCGTACTCCTCGACAATCTGGAAGGTCCACCGGCCGGGGAGCACATTGCGTCCGATCAGTTCCCTGCTGATCTCGTCGGCGAGATCCGGATGGCCGGCGTCGCGCAGAAGTCCGACGACGTCGTCGAGACCCAGGTCGGCGTGGCCGGTCAGCTGATGGAAGCCGTAGAGGTGCCCACGGGCTCTTTCGGTGGTCTCCAGGGCCGCCGACATCCGTCCTGCGGCCTGCACGGCCTTTCTGTCGTACGGGGTCAGGGCTGCTTGCGAGCCTGCTCGCCCGCCCGCGAGGCGGCCTCCCGTTCGGAGCCGGCACCGGCGGTGCTGAGCCTGCCGCCCGCGCTTTCCAGATGGGCGCGGACGAACCACTGGAACAGTTCGAGGCTCCGCAGGTTCTCGATGAGCAGGTCCTGGGTCACCGGGTCGGGCTCTTCGGTGGCCCGTACGGCGGCGCGGTGGTCCTCGATGAGCTTGGTGTAGACGAGATCCAGGGCGCCGAGGTGTTCGATGGCTTCGGCCCGGCCGACGCTGTAGTCGTCCCAGGACCGTTCGGCGACCAGGACACCCGGCGTCCCGGGCGGCGACCCGCCGAGGGTGGAGATGCGCTCGGCGACCTTGTCGGTCATGTCCCGTACGGCTTCGACCTGCGGGTCGAGCATCTCGTGCACCGCGATGAAGTGCGGGCCGACCACATTCCAGTGAATATGCTTCAGCGTGAGAGCGAGATCGTTGAGTGCGTGCAGACGTGCGCGCAGCAGCTTGATGACCTCGCTGCCGTCGGCGCTGGACATGCCGGGGACCGTGTACTGGGGCGGGGGCGGATTCTTGCTCACCGGGGACCTCCTCATCGCCACGCGGGCTTCGACGGTGCCGCGCGGATCGGATCGGGCGCTGCTCCCCGTCATTCGAACACCGGCCGGGTCCGGGCGCGCGCTGTCGCCCGCCGGGAAGCGGCCATCCGGCCCAACGGCCGGGCTGTAGCGCCGACCTCTCCGGGCGACTGCCTCGGCGACCTCCCGGCTGCGACGGCGCGAGGGACAGCAGCGGGCGGCAGTGGGGCCCGCCGGCCGTTCTCCGGCCTGCTTCGCTCAGGACGGAACGGTGAAGTCCCGCATGATCTCGGTCACTTCGCCGTCGGGGACCTGGTCGAATACGTCGTACCACTCTCCGACCGCCTGGAAGACTCCGGGCTGGTGCAGGCAGATGACCTCGTCGGCCTCCTGGCGCAGGGCCGCGGTGCTGTCGGCCGCGCCCACGGGGACCGCCAGCAGCAGCCGGGCGGGTGCGCGGCCGCGCAGATGGCGCACCGCGGCGCGGGCGGTGACGCCGGTGGCGAGGCCGTCGTCCACGACGATCACGGACCGCCCCTCAAGTGCGGGGGGCGGCCGGCCCTGCCGGTAGAGGTCCTCCCTGCGGTGGAGTTCGGTGCGTTCGCGGGCGACCTCGGAGGCGAGCCGGTCCTCGCTCAGGCCGAGCCACCGCAGGGCCCCGCTGTCGAACACCGGCGGATCGTCGTCGGTGATCGCACCCACCCCTCTCTCCGGCTGCCCCGGCAGGCCGATCTTCCGGACGATGAGCACATCCAGCGGCGCATCCAGGGCCCGTGCGATCTCCGCGGCGACGGGCACTCCGCCCCGTGGAAGCGCCAGCACCAGGGGCCGGGGCAGACCGCCGGCGGCCGCTGCTGCGCGGAGCGGGGCGGCGAGCTCCCGCCCGGCTTGGCTCCGGTCGTGGAAACGCATGATCCCTTCCTCTCCGACAACTCCGTTCCCGGCGTACGGGCCGTACGGAACGGCCCGTACGGCGGCGATGTCACATCCCGGTGGGCCACGTCTCCTCCTCGCCGGTGCCCGGCAGTTCCCCGTGGAGCGGGGTGAGGGCCTGGCTGCGGTCCAGGTGGACGAAGGCGTCGTAGCGCTCGCCCGGCACGGTGGGGACGTAGTTCCCCCGCTTCTCGGCCTCCGGCCGGTAGACCACTCCGATGGCGCGGTGGTCCCGCTGCTCCTCGAACCACTCGGGGCCGCCACCGGCCGGCACTCCACTGCGGACACCTTCCGGGAACACGAAGAGCCCCGCGCCGCCGGGGAGCGCGCGGTGCAGCAGTTCCTCCACGCTGCCCGGCTGCGCCGGGGGCACCCGCAGGATGCCCGGGTCGTCGCCCCAGCGCCCGGCGGCGACCACGGTCCCGTCGTACGAGCCGAAACCGACCAGCACGACGCCTTCCGCGGCATGGCCCTCCCGGACGAGCTGGCCGAGGCTGACCAGTCCGGCCCCCGCCATGTCGGTGGCCCGCGCGTCTCCGACATGGGTGTTGTGCGCCCACACCACGGCCTTCGCGTCGGGGCCGTGGTGTTCCATGAGCCGGTCCAGAGTGCCGGCCATGTGGTGGTCGCGGATGTTCCAGGACTCCGGGCCGCCGCCCGCCACAGCCCGGTAGTACCGTTCGGCGCCCGCCAGCACCTCCGCGTTCTGCCGTGCGGTGAGCTGCGCGAGGCCGCCGCCCGCCGCCTCGGCGCCGGCCGTGACCCGCCGCAGCCGCACCAGCAGGTCGCGTACCTCACGCTCGCAGCCCGACGGTACGAAGCGGGTGGCGCGTGCGTAGGAGTGCGGGTCCCCGCCGTACGGCTCGAAACAGCGGAAGGCGTCCAGCGCGCCCGCCAGCTCGTCCGGGGCGTGTTCGTCGAGGTATCCGATCACCGCGTCCATCGACTCCCACAGGGAGTAGACGTCCAGGCCGAAGAAGCCCACACGTGAACGGCCGGGCGGCAGAACGAGGTTGTACTCCCGCAGCCAGCGGGCGAAGCGGAGCACATTGGTGTTGGCCCACATCCAGGTGGGCCAGCGGCCGAACTCCAGCAGTACGTCGAGCGGGTCGTCGGGGGCGTCCGGCTGCGCCGTGACCGAGGAGTGGACGGCCTGGCAGTCGGGCCAGTCGCCCTCGACCGCGACGAAGGAGAAGTCCTTCTCCTCGATCAGCCGACGCGTCAGCGCCGCTCTCCAGCGGTAGTAGTCGGTGCTGCCGTGGGATGCCTCCCCCAGCAGCACATAGCGGGCGTCACCGATCCGGTCCAGCAGCGGATCCAGCGAGGCGGCGCCGGTCAGCGGCTGCGCGCCCTCCCGGACCCGCTCGACCCGGGTCTTCGTCCCCGACCGACTGGAGGCCATGGCCGTTCCCTTCGCACCGACACCGTGCAGGGCCCATGAACTAGTCTCGCGCCGCCCCGGACCCGTAGTCCAACGCTCAGCCTTATCGAACGTGCACTCGTTCACGGAATTGTCTTTCCTTCCCGCGTGCAGTCCGGTGCAATTCCAGGCTTGCACCACTGCGGGCGCATGTGCGGAGGAGGATGTGTCCTGGGAAAGAAGCATCCTGGGAAGAATTCTTCCCCCCTCACAGCAGGCCCTTCAGCTGCCTCTCGCTGGACCGGGACACCCTGACGGCCTGCACCGCACCACCACAGAACCCGCGGAATGAGCCTCGCGTCCCGTCAGTCCCGGCGGAGCTGCCGACCGGTGGTGTCCGAGTCCGAGTCCGGCGCGCGGCGTTCCGGCGGCTGCGGCGCGGACATGTCCAGCAGGAGCAGGGCGTCGTGGTCGGGGGTGCCGGGTTCGGCGGTGTAGACGCCGATGCGCTGGCCGGGAGTGCCTTCCACCTGCAGGGACTGCGAGGTGAGGGTGACCGTGCCGACCTGCGGGTGCTGGAACGTCTTGTGGGCGGGCTTGCGCCCGGTTACCTCGTAACGCTCCCACAGGCCGGCGAAGTCGGGGCTCTTCAGGAGCAGTTCGCCGACGAGGTTGGTGAGGTCCGGTGCGTCGGGTGCGGCGCCGGCCATGGCGCGCAGGCGGGCGACGCATGCGGTGATCTGCCGGTCCCAGTCACCGAACAGATCACGGGCCGCGGGGTGCAGGAACAGGTAGCGGGCGAGGTTGCGGTGTTTGACGGGCCAGTCGTCCAGTCCTGCGTACAGGGCCAGACCGCCGGGGTTCCAGGCGAGCATGTCCATGCTGCGGCTGATGACGTAGGCCGGGTTCGGGCGCAGGGAATCGAGCAGCAGCTTGAGGTGGGGGCGCACGGTGCGGCTGGGCGCGGGCGGTGGCTCGGGGATGTAGCGCGCGGCACGGGCGGCCAGCTCGCGCAGGTGCTGGTGTTCCTGCTCGTCCATGTGCAGGGCCCGGGCGAGGGCATCAAGGACGGCGGGGCTGGGGCGGGTCTCCTTGCCACGCTCCAGGCGTACGTAGTAGTCGATGCTGATGCCGGCCAGCGTGGCCAGCTCCTCACGGCGTAGCCCGGGGGTGCGCCGGACCCCGGCGCCGACGGTGAGGCCGACGTGTCCTGGACTGGTCTGGGTGCGGCGGGCGCGCAGGTAGCGGCCCAGCTCGGCGCCTTCACTGTGCGCGCTCCTCGTTGCCATGTCTCCAGTCTCACTCGCGCCTGACCTGGTCCGCAGGGCCGAGGGGGGCCCTGTCGTTACCCCCGAAGAGCCCGCCCTGCCACAGCCGCGCCATCGGCGCGAAGCTGAAGGGGCAGGACGCCGCCGGCACCCGGCAACCCACGGGCCCGCGCAGGCACGGCCTGCCGGACCGGGCGGGAGTAGAGGCGCGGGGCGACACCACGATGCGAAGAGGACGACATGCGTTACATCAAACTGCGTGACCTGGAGGTTTCCCGGATCGGCCTGGGAGCGATGGGGATGTCCCATGGTTACACCGGGTCCGGCACGGACGACGCGGAGTCGATCAGGACGGTGCACCGTGCGCTGGAGCTGGGAATCGGCGGATTCTAGGGATCGTCGCAACACGTGGTCGGTTGTGTTAGGCGGCGAGTAGTTTATGCAGACGCTCGGCTGGGGTTTCCCAGCCGAGCGTTTTGCGTGGGCGTCCGTTGAGTTCGGCGGCGACGGCGGCCAGGTGTTCGTGGTTGTGGACGGACAGGCCGGTGCCCTTGGGGAAGTACTGCCGCAGCAGGCCGTTGGTGTTCTCGTTCGATCCGCGCTGCCAGGGGCTGGCCGGGTCGCAGAAGCAGACCGGGACGTTGGTGGCAAGGCTGAAGGCGTGGTGGGCTGCCATTTCTGAGCCTTGGTCCCAGGTCAGCGAGCGCGTCAGATGCGAGGGCAGACTCTGCACGGTCTTCACGAGCGCGTCGCGCATGTCCTCGGCGGTGCGGCCGTCGGGCAGGTGTACCAGCATCACGTAGCGGGTGGCGCGTTCGACGAGAGTACCGATGGCGGAGCCGTTGTCCTTCCCGATGATGAGGTCGCCTTCCCAGTGGCCGGACACCGCCCGGTCCTCCGCCTCGGCCGGCCGTTCGCTGATCATGACCATCGGGTGGCTGAAGCGCGGCTGCCGACTGGCCGCCTGCCGCTGGGGCCTACGACGTGCTCGCCCCGAGCGCAGGGCCCGGGCCACCTCGCGGCGTAGTTCGCCGCGGCCCTGGACGTAGAGGGCCTGGTAGACCGTCTCGTGAACCACGTGCATCTCCGGCCGGTCGGGGAACTGTGCACGCAGAGCGTTGCAGATCTGCTCCGGGCTCCACCGCAGGGTCAGGCGATGCTGGATGAAGTCCCGCAGCTCGGCGTTCTGCGCGATCTTGCCCACCTTGGGGCGGCGCCGACGGACGTCGGCACGGGCCTGGGCCGCGTGGGGACGGTAGTGCCGCTGACCACGGGGATCCGTGGTGCTGTTGCGGCGGATCTCCCGACTGACGGTGGACGGGCTGCGTCCCAGCTCGGCGGCGATCGCACGGATCGTGGCCTTCTCCCGCAGCCGGTCGGCGATGTGAAGGCGCTCGTCATCGCGCAAATACCGGCCCGACGACATGGCGACGGGCGCCTGCCCTTGCTGGGCAGGCGCCCGAAACCTGTCCGGATCGCTCCGGCCGTTGCGCCACTCGCGGCCGGTCCGTTCGTTGACGCCCACCAGCCGGGACGCCTCTTTGTTGCTATAGCCCTGTCGCACGAGCCGGAAGTATTCCTCCCGCTCCCGCCGCAACTTCATCGGCCCGTGAGCCTTTCGGACCTTCCGGATCTCGAAGTCCATCGCATCCCCTGAGCTGGGGTGTTGCGACGACCACTAGAACGCAAGCTCCCTACGGCCGGGGCTTCCCCGTGCAGCACGTCACCCTGGACAACGGCGAAAAATGCCGTCTACCGGGCATGGTCAGACCGCTCCTGCTCCAGCAGCTCCTCCAGATCGGAGAGGCGGTCCAGCCCACGCACCGCCCGGCTCATGCGCGCATTGTGTTCGAACCGGTCGCGGTGGCGGTGCAGAAGATTCCAGTACCCGGCCGTGAAGGGGCAGGCGTCCTCGCCGACCCGGACGGACGGCCTGTACCGGCAGGGACCGCAGAGGTCGCTCATACGGTCGATGTAGGCGCCTCCGGACGTGTACGGCTTGGTGGTCATCCGGCCCCCGTCCGCGTACTGCGACATGCCCACCACGTTCGGGACCATGACCCAGTCGTAGCCGTCGACGAAGCTGCGGTGGAACCAGTCGGTGACGGCCCTGGGCTCCCATCCGCGCTGGAGGGCGAAACTGCCCAGGACCATCAGGCGCGGGATGTGGTGCGTCCAGCCCGTCGTACGGACCTGGTCCAGGACGTGGCTGAGGCAGTTCGCCCCGGTCGCTTCGGAGGAGAGCTCCGTGAACCAGTCGGGCAGCGGCGCGTGGTGGCGCAGGGAGTTGCTCTCGCGGTACCGCGCGCCGAAGTACCAGTAGACGTGCCAGACGAACTCGCGCCATCCGGCGATCTGCCGTACGAATCCCTCGGCGCTGTTGAGCGGCACATCGCCCGACCGCCACCGCGCCTCGGCCCGTTCGACGCATTCGGCGGGGTCGAGCAGGCCGAGGTTGAGCGACGAGGAGAGCAGGCTGTGGCTCATCGTCGTGTCCCCGGCGAGCATGGCATCCTCGTACGCGCCGAACGTGGCGAGCCGGTGCCCGGTGAAGCGGCGCAGGGCGGCGAGCGCCTCCCGGCGGGTGGCCGGGAACCTGCGGGGCGCGTCCTCGCCCACGAACTCGATGTCCCCGTCGCGCGACCAGCGGTCGAGGTCGGACCGCACCTCGGCGTCGATGTCGCTCTCCCGGGGCCGGTAGGGCGCCGGAACTCCCAGGCCGGTGGCGCCGCGTGGCGGCGGCTGCCGGTTGTCGTGGTCCAGGTTCCAGCGGCCCCCGGCCGGCCGGTCCCCCTCCATGAGCAGGTCGTGCCGCTGCCGGACCCATCGGTAGAAGTCCTCCTGGCGGAGGCGTTTCGTGGAACGGCCGTCCGCCCACTCCCGGAACTCGTCGTGCGTCACGAGGAAGCCGCGCGGGGGCAGTACGCGTACGGAGGGCAGCGCCCGTACGAAGTCGTGAGCCGCGTGGGAGGTGGGGTGGTGCACGGTCACCGGCCCGTCTCCGACGGTCTCGCGCAGGCCCTCGCGGTAGGTGTCCGCCTTGATGTACCGCACCCGGTCGCCCAGCTCGGCGGCCCGGTGGCGCATCGCCGAGAGCACCAGATGGGCCTTGGCACGGTGGAACCGCCGCCGCCGCAGGACACTGCGGGCCTCGATCATCAGCAGCGGGGCGTCCCGGTGCGGGCCGCCCCGTGCGGGATCGAGGAAATGGGGGCCGAGCTGATCGCCGAACAGCCAGTGGGGGGTGCGGGACTCTCTCTCCGTCATACCGAACGCTCCGTTGACGATCTGTGGCCGGCCGGCACGCGCCGCACAGCGCGCCGCTTTCTGCACAGATCAAAGCGCACGACAGCGTGGGCCGTTCTCAGCACACGCCGGGGCGGCGGGGCTGTAGCGCCGGGGCCGCGTCGGATGCGGGTACAGCGGAGCGAGGGCCGGCCTTCGCTCAAGACCCGAGCGGGATGTCAGTCCGCCGCCAGCACCCGCTCCAGCCAGGAACGACGGGCCCGCCACGCCGCCCGGCTGATCACCGCGTCCGGGGCCACCAGGTCGAACGTGTGGTAGCCGCCGGACCACACATGCAGCTCGGCAGCGCCGCCGGCCCGCCAGATCCGGTCGGCGTAGGCGACGGCCTCGTCGCGCAGTGTCTCCGCGGAGCCGACATCGATGAAGGCGGGCGGCAGTCCGGACAGATCCGTGGCGCGGGCGGGCGCGGCGTAGGGCGACACGTCCGGGCCCCCGCACTCGGAACCGAGCAGGGCCTTCCACCCGAAGCCGTTCCAGCCGCGGTCCCAGACATCGGCACCGTCCATCTGAAGGGCCGAAGCACTGTCGTTGCGGTCGTCGAGCATCGGGCACATCAGCAACTGCCCGGCCAGCCGCGGACCGCCCTTGTCGCGCACCGACAGACTCAGCGCGGCGGCCAGGCCACCGCCGGCACTCGTCCCCGCGACGACGATCCGGTCCGCGTCCAAGCCGAGTTCGGCCGCGTGCTCAGCCGTCCACAGCAGCCCGGCGTAGACATCGTCGAGCGGTGCGGGATGCGGATGCTCCGGCGCGAGCCGGTACCCTGCCGAGATCAGCGACGCCCCGAGGCGCTCGGCTTCGTCCAACAGCGGTTCGAGGAAGAACAGGTGCCGCGGATCGCCGCTGAAGTAGCCGCCGCCGTGTACGAAGTAGATGGCCGGGCGCGACACGGCCGGGCCCGAAACAGCGGCAGGCGTGCAGATCAGCAGCTCGGCCTCTGAAGTTCCGGACGTCCCCGGAACCGAGCGCGAAGTCACCTCGAACCGCCCGCCCCGCCGCAGCTCGTCGAGCGTCGGCACCTCTGCGGCGTCTTCGGCCCGGACCTCCGGCAGCCGCTCCAGGCTCATCGGGCCCGAACCGGCCTCCTGCACGGCACGGTATCCGTCCAGCAGCGCCGCATCGAAAGGTACTGCCACCATCAGTCCACCTTTGTCAGAATTCGCGCGCCGTCCTCGGGGCTGGCGCGTGTGCTCCGAGCGCTCACCCCGCGATCCATCGCCGGAAGCGAGAGTCCAGCCGCCGGGGGCAGTGTAGATCTTGCTCGATGTGGCCAACCTCCGGGGTTCCAGGGCCCGCCGGGGTGCAGCACCGGGCCGGAGCGTGCAACCGGTCGGACTCGGGGGCCTCGGTGCGCACGGCGCATCGCGGGTTAGTGAAGACGCACAGGGACCTGACACGGGCGGTCTCGCACGTCGGGTCGGTGCGGATTTTTTCGCCAGTGGTGTGCTTTGCGCACACCCATGTTCCTTTTGTGAGGCCCCCGTTGCATCTCTACGGTGGGGCTACGCACCAATCGTAAGTATGCGAAGGAGTGACATGCCGGTCCAGCGTCTCAACCACGCCGTCCTCTACGTCCGCGACGTCGAACGCAGCGTCGCCTTCTACACCGATCTACTGAGGTTCCGCACCGTATTCCGCGTCCACGCCGACGGCGACAAGGTGCCCGAGGGCGCGTTCCTGCAGGCCGAGGGGTCGACCAACGACCACGATCTGGCCTTCCTCCAGATCGAGGGCCCGGCTTCCCCGCAGAGCCCGGACCGACGCCCCGGGCTCGCGCACCTGGCGTGGGAGGTGGACACCCTGACCGAGTTCCGCCACATCCGCGACAAGCTGGTCCGGACAGGCGCGCTGGCCTACGAGTTGGACCACGGCACCACCAAGTCGCTGTACGCCGGCGACCCGGACGGCCTGGAGTTCGAAGTGTGCTGGCTGGTACCCGCCGAGAGGATCGACGAGGTGGAACCCGTGGCCTTCGCGCCGCTCGACCTGGACGCGGTCATCGCACAGTTCGGCGCCGACCTCCCGGGCGGGACCGGCATATCGGCTCCGGCCCGCCACTGAACCGGCGAACGCCGCCTCCCGGCCCCGGCGGGCCGTCATGCCCGGCCCGCCGGGGCCCCGCCCAAGGGGGCCCGCCGGAGCCACGTCGAGATTCCGCATGCAGCCCGCGGCATCCCCGTACCTGGCGCATACGTGAGCAGCCGCGGTGAGGATCCGCTCGCGGGTCAGCCCGGCGCGCACCGGCCGGGGCTGCGACGTGGGGCGAGGCGACGGTGGGCGGACGTCGTCCGGCGTTCCTTCCGGGGCACGGAAAGCGAGTACCGAAGGAAGTGAGCTTTTGCTCATAATACTGCCATGAGCTGCGCAAACAAGATGCTCCTCGCGACGAGGAGCGGTTCATGAGTCCCCGCGTGCGTCCCCCTGCGGAGCGCACGATGATCACGCTGGAGGTACGCCGCCGCGAGCTGCTCACCCCGGGCTTCGCCACCGTCACCCTCGGCGGGCCGAGCGTACGGGAGCTGGTCGCTGTCGGCGGCGACCAGGCCGTCCGCCTCTTCTTTCCCCGTATCGGACAGACCGCGCTGCGCATGCCCACGGCCTCGAACGAAGCGTGGATGGCCCAGGTGATGCTGATGTCCAAGACGGTCCGCCCCTGGGTGCGCAACCTGACCGTCCGGCGCGTGCGGCCGGCGGAACAGGAGATCGACATCGAATTCGCCCTGCACGGCGACTCGCCCATGAGCTCCTGGGTCCGCCGGGCCCGGCCGGGCGACCCGGCCGGGATCTTCGACCTCGGCACCACCTACCGACGGCCCGAGCACGCACGGGCGCAACTGCTGGTCGGAGACGAGACCGCCCTGCCCGCCGTCCTGTCGATCCTGGACGGCGACCCGCATCCGCCGCCCACCGAGGTCTACCTCGAAGTGGCGTCCGCGGCCGACATCCGGCCCCTCCGGACGCCGCCCGGAGTACGTGTCCACTGGCTCAGCCGCGACGACGACGCGATACGGCCCGGCAGCCGTGCCCTGGAAGCGGTCCTCACCGCCCAGCTGCCCAGCGTCCCCCTGTACGCGTGGGTGGCCGGCGAATCCCGGCTGGCCACCGGCGTACGGCGGCATCTGGTCAACGACCGCGGCGTACCGAAGCGGGATGTCTCCTTCGCGGGCTACTGGCGTATGGGCTGGTCCACCCCCGGCTGACCTGACGGGGGAAGGGAACGGAAAGAGGTCCCGGCCCCGAAGGGCCGGGACCTGCTGACCGCGTGGCCGCACAGGGTCGTGCGCCGTCAGCGCCCCTGCAGGGACTTGACGTTGTCACCGAACGTCCAGTTCTTGGAGCCGTCCCAGTTGAGCGACCAGGTCATGAGCCCCTTGAGGCCGTTGGCGTAGGTGTTCCACGCCTGGCCGACCTGCCCGGTCGACAGATACCCGCCGCCCGCGCCGGGCTGGGCGGGCAGCCCCGGCACCTGCTTGTCGTAGGGGACCTTGACCGTGGTGCCCTGGACGACGAGCCCCTTGTTGAGGCAGTCCGTCTGCGCGGTGAAGCCCTGGACCGTCCCCGCCGCGTACGAGTCGCCGGAGCAGCCGTACATGCTGCCGTTGTAGTACTGCATGTTCAGCCACCAGAGCCGGCCGTTGTCCGCGTACTTCTTCACGATCGGCAGATACGCGCCCCAGATCGAGCCGTAGGTGACGCTGCCTCCGGTGACGTAGGCGGTCTCGGGGGCCATCGTCAGCCCGAAGCCCGCCGGCATCCGGGCGAGTACGCCGTCGATGATGCGGATGAGGTTGGACTGCGAGGCCGAGAGCTGGTTGATGTTGCCGCTGCCGGTGAGTCCGGTCTCGATGTCGATGTCGATGCCGTCGAAGTTGTACTTCTTCAGGAGGGGCACCACGGTGTCGACGAACCGGTCGGCGACCGCGGTGGAGCTGAGATCGATGCCCGCGGTCGCGCCGCCGATGGACATCAGCGTCGTGAGGCCCGACGCCTTGGCCTGGCACATCTCGGCCGGGGTCGGGACCTTCACCGTCGAGTCCATCCCGTCCTCCCACAGAGCGGTGCCGTCCGAGCGGATGACCGGGAAGGCCGCGTTGACCACGTTGTAACCGTGGGCGGTGATACGGGAATCGGTGAGAGGGATCCAGCCGAGCGGCGGGTGCACACCGTTGGCGGCCCCGTCCCAGTTCTCCCAGTACCCCTGGAGCACCTTGCCCGCGGGCTTGGGCTTGACCGCGCAGGTGTCAACGGCCCGCGGGGCGGCGGGCGCTGCGGCGACCAGCATCTGCACGACGGCGGCCGTCGCGAGCCCGACCCCCAGAAGACGTACCGTCCGACCGATCATGTCGTGTCCCTTCCTGGCCCGGCGCTCGGGCGGGGCATGAGTGTCACGTACCTGCCACCCGTACCTGCACAGCTGCTGTCGAGTACCTGTCAACGTAAAGTGGTCCAGACCTCCGGTCAATAGGTCTGGACCAAACTGCGGGAGGCGAGGCGACCGTGGGACGGAGAGACGGCCACGGGCCGGGCCGCTCACCCGTCGGCCGGGAGCCTTTCGATGGCCACCATCGCCGCGTCGTCGCCGAGGCTGCCGCCGGCGTGGCGGAGCAGATCCGCGCAGAGCCGGTCGAGCAGCTTGGCCGGGCCGTCGGCGCCCCAGGACGCGATCCGGTCGGTCAGCGGATAGAAACGGCCCGCCGCGTTCCGGGCCTCGATGACGCCGTCGGTGTACAGAAGCAGGACGTCGCCGACACCGAAGGTGAAGGTCTCCGCACCGAACACGCCGCTGAGCAGATGCCCGAGGCCCAGCGGCGGCCCCGGCTCCCGTACGTCGAGCGACTGGACCCGGCCCGCGCTCACCACCAAAGGCGGCGGGTGGCCGCGGCTGACGAGCTGAAGCTCCGGGCCGGTGTCGGAAATGTCGAGCACGGCCGCGGTGACGAATGACTCTCCGCTGTCCTCGCGCGCCCCCTGCGCCCCTGCCGTGTCACTCCGGTCGGATGTGACACTGGCCTCCAACTGGCCGACAGCTTCCGAGAGTTCCGGATCGCGGTGGGCCAGCGCCCGGAAGGCCCCGAGGACGCCGGCCGCCTCACCCATGGCATCGAGGCCCTTGCCGCGCACATCACCGATGATGACGCGCGTCCCGGTCGGCGTGCGCGTCACCGCGTACAGGTCGCCGCCGAGCTGGGCCTCCGCCTCGGCGGCCAGATAGACCGAGGCGATCCGCAGCGCTCCGATGCGTTCCGGGAGCGGCCTCATGACCACGCGCTGCACCGCGCGGGCCACCCAGCGCAGATGGGTCATCTCACGTTCGTGGCGCACCCTCAGATACGCGAAGAAGGTGACGAAGACGGAGATCAGGAAGAGCGCGGCGAGCTGATAGGTGTGGTTGAGATCGGTGACGCTGGTCCGCGAGCCCGCCACGAACGCGTCGGCCGCGACGGCGACCGCGCCGACGAGCGCGGTACTGCGGGGCCCGGCGAACGACGCCGTCACGGCCGGCGCCGCCACCAGGAAGGGCCCGAGATGCACAGCCGGCGGGGTGAAGAGATCCACCACCGTGACAGCGGCGATCAGCAGGAACGGCATGAGCATGAGCGCCTTCGGATGCCGACGCGGCTCCTGGAGCGCATGGAGGAAGCGCAGCGAACTCATGGCCTCTGCCTACCTCACCCGGTCCGTGCCCGCGCTTCGGCCGGGTCCCGCGTCGGCCGCCCGGCCGCCGCTCAGCTCTGCTTGATCGCCGAGACGTCGAATTCCAGCACCACCCTGTCGCCGACGAGGACGCCTCCTCCTTCGAGGGTGGCGTTCCACGTCATGCCGTACTCCTTGCGGCTGATGGCGACCTCGCCCTCGAAGCCCACCCGCTGGTTCCCGAAGGGGTCCTGAGCGGAACCGGTGAGTTCGAAATCGATGCTGATCGGCTTGCTGGTGTCCTTGATCGTCAGATCGCCGCTCAGCCGGAAGTGGCTGTCGTCCAGCTGCTCGATCCCGGTCGAGGTGAAGGTGATCTGCGGGTAGTTCGGGGCATCGAGGAAATCGTTGGTCCGCAGATGCCCGTCGCGCTGCTCGTTGCCCGTGTCGATGCTGTCGGTCTTGATGGTGACCGCGACCCGTGACTGAGCCGGGTCCGCGCCGTCCAACTGGAGCGTGCCCTCGAACTCGGCGAACGAGCCGCGGACCTTGGTGATCATCGCGTGCCTGGCCACGAAGCCGATACGGGTGTGCGCCGGGTCGAGCACATACGAACCGGTCAGGTCGGTGAGGGCGGGCATCGTCATGACGTACTCCAGGCAGTCGCGCGAGAGGGGCGTCTCACGCTAGGCAGCCCGGACGGTACGGGGACCGGGCCGCGCCACCGTGCCCCTGCCCGGTCACCCCGATGGACCAAGACCGCCGGGCCCGGCGACCGCCGGACCGCACCCCCCGAAAGGGACGGCCGTCCCGCCGTACGCACGCCGGACCGGCGCTCCCCGGGTCCGGCCGCGGCGCCGGGGCCTTCGGACTCCGCCGTCCTCCCGGAGTGCCGGAAAAGGCGGCCGGACGCACCCTGAGGTCATGGACAGCACACCGATAGTGGTGCATCCGCCCTCCCCGAGCGGAGGACGACGGGTGACGATCCAGGGAGAGATCGCAGGTCTGGCCCACGCCGACGCGGATGTCGTCGAGTTCCTGCGGCGGGCCGGTCTGCTCGACGCGGACACCCTGCTCGACGACGAGGCGTGGGTGAAGTGGCGCGGCGGGCGCGCCCACCAGTACGCGACGGCCTGACCCGGGGCTCCGGGTGTACGGGCGTGACGCGGGCGCCGCACCTCTGCCGCTCCCGACAGGCCGCCCGGCCGGGGCGGATGCCCTGCCCGGTCCGCGCTCAGGGGAACAGGGGCCGCCACGCGATCCGCCAGTGCCTGCCGACGCCGGGAGCGAAGAGCTCCCCCGTCGGAGACACGCGTCTGGCGTCCTCGGAGAGCAGAAAGGGCCGGGGGCGGTAGGAGCGCCCGTCCTTCGGCTGACGGACCCTGGTCCGCTCCGTGTACGCGGCCGAGTCCTCCGGGTGCACATAGACGTCGTCGTACGGCTCACCCTCCCCGCGGTGGATGGCGGCCTCCTCTTCGGGGGTCGGGGGCGGTGCGGGGCGGCTGCTGAGCGCCTCGCCGGCCAGCGCCTCGTATCCGTCCGCCAGGATGTTCGCGACCAGGTGCAGCCCGCCGGGATCGCAGTCCACCGCGTCCTGGGCCGCCAGGGCCGCGCCCCTGGCGGTCGCCGCGAACACGTCACGTCGGTCCGATGTGTTGTTGACGGCGGTGCCGAGTGCCAACTGCGCCGTGTCCAGGGCGAGCAGCGCCGCCCGGCCCGCTGTGGTGCTCCCCGCGGTCTCCCCCGCGGCATCCGCGGCCGTGCGCCCGGCGCCGTCCCGGGCCTGGACTCCCCCGTAGGCGGCGGCGCGTGAAGCGGCGCAGGAAGCCCGCGCGATGTGGCGCGCCCGTGCCCGCTCGGCGGCCTCGGGCGGATGGACGGGATCCTCGTACAGGCCCTCGCACCGGCTCTCGTACGAACCCTCGTGCCGGTATGAACCCTCGTACGGAGGGGACGGATCGTCGGCCGGACGCGCCGAAGGGGCCGGGTGCGCCCGGCCGGCCGGGCCGTTCTCGAAGTCGTGGGGCTCAGCGGGGTGCGGCGTACTCATCGGTGTTCCTCCGGCGTCTGCTGACTGACGCCGGAGATTCGACGCCGAAGCGGTGGTGGATTGGCCTGTGAAGCGGGCGCTCCGCCGGGCCGTCGAAGGCTGCCGGGGCGCGGGTCTGACGCTCAATCACGCCCTCCGGTTCCGTGACGATCGTCACGCTCTTCTCCCGGGGCTCATGTCAGCCGGACACCCGGTCCCCCGCGTATTCCAATAGAGCGAGAGAGCGAAAGACGCAGGAACCGCGGGTGTCACCGGTCGTCCCGGTACGCCCCCGCCTACTAGGAGAGAGTCCCCCATGCCGTTCTTGCCGTCCGGGCTGCGTGAGAACACCCCCGAATCCAGCCGGTCGCCGGGCGTGCCGGAACAGCGGTCACCCACCGCGGGCAGCGGGACCGGTGCGAACAGGACCGAGCCGTCCGGAAAACGGAGGTACGGAAGCCGGGCGGGCGCGGACCGGCGGAACAGAGACGGACCGGACAGAGGCCGGGCGGGCACCGGCCCGGCAGCGACGGACCCAGCAGCCACGGACCGGGCCGGCACCGGCCGGTGGAACGGGATCGGGGCGGAGGGAGACCGACGGCACCAGCGCGGGTCCGGCCCCCGTGCGGGGGCGGCCGCCGTGCGCTCGCTGCTGCTGCGGGTGGGACCTGCCGACCGCCAGGTGCTGTGGCTGTATCTGGCGACCCGGCTGGGCGTCTGGACCACCGCCTACTGCGTCCGGTGGCTGTTCCCCGCCGACCCCGACTCCCGTGACGCGGGCCCCCTCCTGGCCCCCTTCCAGCAGTGGGACTGGCACTTCTACCTGCATATAGCCCGGGACGGATACTTCCCGGGCCAGGGCAGCCTCCTGCACACCACCCTGGACCACAGAGAAGCGTTCCTGCCCGGCTTTCCGCTCGTACTGCGGGCTGTCCACACCGTCGTCACCGACTGGACCGCGGCCGGACTGCTCATCTCCTTCGTCGCCGGGGCCGTTGCCGTTCTCGCGCTCTCCCGGATCGCCCGGCTGCACCTGCCCGACCACGAGGCCGGGCGGCGCTCCGTGATGTTCCTGCTGCTCTCCCCATGCGCGATCTTTCTGGCCGCCGGCTACACGGAGGCGCTCTTCCTCGCCTTCGCCCTGCCCGCCTGGCTCGCCGCCCAGCGCCGCCACTGGCCGCTCGCGACGACCCTGACGGCGCTGGCGGCCACGGTCCGGGTGAACGGCCTCTTCCTCGCCGCCGCCATCGCGCTGCACTTCCTCCTCACCGCGCGGACCGGCCGCGACTGGCGCCAGTTCCCCTGGCTGGTCCTGCCCGCCGTGCCCGTGGCCCTCTACAGCGGCTTCCTGCGTGCCCACACCGGTGACTGGATGGCCTGGAAGCACGCTGAGGAGCAGGGCTGGAACCGTACGTTCCACTCCCCCTGGGATGCCTGGTCGCACACCTGGCACAACGCCTTCACCCAGGCCCAGACCACCGGTTACGCCGTCATGTTCCAGGCCGAACTCCTGGCCATGGTCGCCGGAGTCGTCCTGCTCGTCGTGCTGGCCCGGCAGCGCCGCTGGGCGGAGGCCGTGTACATCGGCCTCACCCTGTGGGCCCTGGGCACCTCGTACTGGTACATGTCCATACCCCGCTCCACCCTGCTGTGGTGGCCGCTGTGGATCGGCCTGGCGGGGTGGAGCCTGCGCAGGCCGGCGCTCAAGACCCTGTTCCTCAGCCTGGCCGCGCCCGCCACGACCGCCGTCGCGCTGACGTTCCTGTCCGGCCGCTGGGCGGGGTGACCGGGCCCGACCCGCCCAGCGGTCCGGGTGAACCGCAGTCGTTTTCCGGCCCCTTGCGACGCCCCGCTGTCCGAACCCGGAGCCATAGGTTAGGTTAGGCATACCTAAGTAGCACTACGAGCTCTGCCCGCCTGCTCCTCTGGAGAACTTGGATGCGTCCTTTCAACTCCCGCGCCACGCAGCCGACACCCGCCGAACGCGTGCTGTCGATCCTGACCGCAGCCCACTCGATGACGGTGGTGAGCGATGGGCACGAGCCCGTCGAGGTGCACCGCCTCGACGGAACGGGCGCCATGGGCCACATCCACCTGCACGCACCGCTCGACGAGGCCGGGCCGGCGCAGCCGGGCGCACGTATCCCGGTCCGGCTGGAGCTGACCGACATCGCACCCACTCCGGTACGCGACCGGATGCGGGCCCGGGTCACGGTGACCGGGCTGCTGCTGGCCGAGTACAGCACCGAGGCCACGGCAAGCACCTGCATGGAGTTCGGGCAGGCGGTCCTCGACGACGTCTCCGGCCGGGCCTTCGTCACCCACGCCGAGCTGCAGGCGACGGCCCCGGACCCGATCGCCACCAGCGAGGCCACGATGCTGACCCACCTCGTGGACGGGCACCGCGAACTGCTCCCCCTTCTCCTGCGTCTCGCCCAACCGCAGCCCGCCAAGGGCATGGTGCGCGTCCTGCCGCTGGCGATGGACCGCTACGGCGTGACGCTCCGCCTGGAGTACCCGGGCACCCACCGGGATGTGCGCCTGCCGTTCGCGAAGACCGTGACCCGGCTCGACCAGGCCGGACCGCAGATCCTGTCCCTGCTGGCCGCCGCGCGCCGCGCCTCCCATCCCAACCGGCTCCTCGCCTGACCGCGGGACCGTCCGCCCGGCCTCCTGCCGGGTCCGCGAGAAGCTCCGCGAGCGGTCGGCGCCCCGGCCGTTCCGGAGCGGGCTACGGTTCCTCCGTAGCGACCTGCTGGGGCCAGCAGGAGACCACGACGAGGAAAGGCCACAGCGCCTGGGCGAAGGTGAGGACACGCTCGGCGATCCCCGGCAGCCCATGGAGCTGGAGTCCGACGAGGAACCAGACCGCGCAGGCGCCCATCGCGGCGCTCGCCGCGATCGCCGCGTTCGGACGCAGGCCCCACGACACGCCCCCGTCATGGACCACCCCGGCCCGGAACAGCCACGGAGCGCGCGCACCGCGGTCGACGGCCAGTACCGGCCAGACGGCCAGCAGCCCGAACCCCACCGTGACCACGGCCCCGTGGCCGAACGAGCCCCCGGTGGGGGGCGCGGGCACCAGCGTGAGCAGCATCGCGGAGATCCCGCCCCCGGCGAGGGCCGCCCGGCCGAGGAGCGTGGCGGTGCGCAGCCCGATCGCGGTGACGACGTAACACGCCCCGAGTACGAGCAGCATGCCGGTCATCACTCCGTACCCGGGCATGCCGTACGCGGCGAGGACACTGATGGTGCGGGTCGTGGGGTTGTAACCGGGCCCCTGCATCCTCTCCGCGACATTCCAGCCCCCGAGTAACAGCACGGGAGCACACCCGGAGGAAAGCAGAGCCCACCAGGGCACAAGTCGCATTGAAGCACCATAAGATGCGCCGCCGCACGCCGCTGGATCACACGCGGAAAAGGGTGCTTACCGACCCGCCCGGGAATGGCCTGGCAGCCGTCCGCGGTGCCGGGACCGAGGCGTACGCGTATGTCACGCTCAGCGCCGGGATACCTCACCGGCGGCCCACCCTGAAGAGGAAACGGATTCCCGTTCGGCCGGAGCGATAAACTCTTCGCCGCGTCCGGGGGTGGTTTCCTTACGCTCAAGGCCGTATGACTCACCGTCGAAACGGTATGGAAGCCTGCCGCGCGGGTACGGGAGTCGAATGGAAGCCTCGACATATCAGCTCGCTGTCTCGTCCAACACGGCTCTGTTCATGCTTCTGGCCGGAATCATTGTGGTGGGCGTACTCCTCGCCGCTTTCGCCTGGGGGCGCAGGATCCGCGCCAGGGAACTCCCGCCACCGGAGCCGGAGGAGCAGCCTCATCTTCCTGAGGAAGGCCCGGTCCACGAAATGCGGGAATACCGGGAGCCGGAGGAAATGCCGCACGACGGTTCGCGTCTTCTGCCGCACGAGATCAAGGGTTCGAGTACGCATCGCAGCCCCGTGCAGAAGCCGCCGAAGGACACCGGTGACGGCAGCAGCTTCGGCAGCGGCGGCCTCGGCAGCTGAAGCCGCTCTCCGCCCGGCCGCCGACCGTCACCCCGCGGCGGCGTCCGGGCCCTCTCGCGCTTCCGGCCCGGGAAGGGCGAGCGCCGGTGACCGGCACTCGCCCTTCCCGGGCCGGGCGGAAGTGGGCATCGTCAGATGCGTCCCTGCGTCAGCCGGGAGACCAGACCCGCCGGCGGCTTCGCCGTGTGGCGGCCCAGTACGAAAGCGGCCCCGACGAGGCCGGCGGTCCCGGCGGCCGCTCCGGCGGCGACGGCCTTGCGGTTCTTGATGACGGTCGCGGCGGTCGAGACCTTGGCCGCGGTGGAGGCCATCGCCTTCTGGCCACTCGACAACGCCTGCGTGGCCGTCTCACCCACCGAAGCGGTGGTCCTGCGCGCGGCTTCCGCACCTGCCCCTGTGGTCTTCTTCGCGGTCCGGGACACGGACTCCGTCTTCGACCTGGTGGCCGTGCTCCTGGCCGCTCGGCTGCCGGCCGTCCGGGCCTTCTTCCCCGTCGTACCGCTGCTCTGCTTAGCCGTGTTCTCGTTGTCTTCACTCATATCGATCGTGTTGCCAACTTCCGCACGGTGAAACGTGATTGCTGAGATCAGGCACCGGAATGGGGAAGCAAAGACCCCAACGGGCCGAGATCCAGATTGAGATCGTCCATGGTGAGGCCGTAACGGTCGCAGAGTTCGGACATCCGGTCCTGCAGAATCATCAGGGTAAGACCTATGCGTTCTTCCTGATCCTCAGTGAGGTCGTTCTGGTCCACCCGGTGCAGCGCGGTGCGTTCCATCAGCTGGCGCAGCAACTCCACAATGGTGAGAACCAATTTGATGAGATCACGCTCCACGGTCTCCGGATCCGTTTGGAGACGCTGTGCACCACTCGGGTGCGCGCGGGCCTCATCCGGACCTGCCGGAAGCAGATCGAAGGCACGCGCGGCCGCCTGGGCGATTTCACCGAACTGGCCCTTCTCCGAGGGCCCTTGGGAATGGTCGGCCGTCATGAAGCTCCTCACCACGGTGCCGGTTCGTCGGAAGTGATCGAGCGGATGACCGCGCGCAGATTGATGTGCACCAGATCCACGTCCGCGATGGAGAGGACCAGATCGCCGGTGAGGACGGCTCCGCCGTTGAGCAGGCGGTCCAGCAGGTCGATGAGCGCGACCTGCCGCCCCGCCAGGGACTCGATGTCCGTACCGGCGCTGTCCGGCCCGCCGCTCACGGTCACGCCGCACCGCCCTGCGTCGCGACCGGTGGTGTGGCGAAGGAGTACGGCGCCCATGGCCCGGTGATCTCGATACGTACACCCGGCACCCCGTCGGCCAGGGTGTCCAGCGTGCGGCGGAACTCCTCGGCACGGGCCGCCGGGACCAGATACGCGTCGTTGGCGACGTTCTCACCCTGGGACGAGGCGAGTTCGCCCTGCTGCGGCCGGTGGACGACCCTGGCGCGTGCCACGGCGGCCACCCGGTCGGGGACCCCCGCAGCCAGCTCCCCGGCAGCCCGGTAGGCGTTCTGCTGCTGGCGGCGCTGGGTCCTGCGCTGCTGCAGATACGCCCGTCCAGGACTGGCCGGAGCGGCGGAGACATGGTCCGTGGCGGCCAGTTCGTCCGCCGGGGGCCGTTCGTCCGCCGGGCCATGCGGGTCCGCGTACACCTTGACGCCCAGTTCGACATGGCCTTCGAGCCAGGAGAGCAACTCAGCGAATTCCGAGCGCCGTTCGTCGAGCATGGCGGCCACGCGGGTGTCGCTGAGGTAGACCGTCGCGAGGCGCAGCGGAAGGACGGTGGTGGCTCCGTAGGCCGCTTCCACCACCGCGTGGTGGCCGCGGGCGATCTGCTCCAGCCGCTTCAGGTCCTCCATCTGCGCCTTCATGCCCTCCGAGCCGAAAGCCTCATCGGGCACGGACGAGACCAGGGCCGCGAGGCCGCCGGACTCCACCGTCCGCAGCGCGCCCCCGTCCAGGCCGGCTGCCCCGCCCGACGTCACACCGCTGAGGGTGCCTGCCCGGCTCACGGCGTAGACATAGGAGATTCCGGTGCTCACCGCTCGTCCTCCCTGGCCGTACCGGCGGCCGTACTCTCGGCGCTGTCCGTGCTTTCCGCGTTCCGGCTGCTCGCCGTCTCCTGCTCCGGGCCCGCGGGAAGACCCGCGGCCTGCCTCAGCTCGGCGAGTTCGGCCTTGAGGCGGGCGTTCTCCTGGGCGAGCGGGTCGGGCGCCGCCGACGCGGACACAGTCTCCGTCCGCTGGGACGGGCGCGCCCGGGACGACAGGGACGGGTCGTGCTCCCACCAGTCGATCCCCATCTCCTTGGCCTTGTCCACCGAGGCGACCAGGAGCCTGAGTTTGATCGTCAGCAGCTCGATGTCCAGCAGATTGATCTGGATATCGCCCGCGATGACGATGCCCTTGTCCAGGACACGTTCGAGAATGTCGGCCAGATTGGCAGAGGAACCCTGCTGGCCGTACGGGGACATCCCGGAGGAGGACCCCATACGGCCGGCCAGTGAATCGGACACCTTTATTCAGCCCTGTCTGTGATGTCGGTCCGGGTCAGGAACGGGCCGATGCGGTACGGCGGCGCCGGGAGCGGCGGACCGGCTGGTCCTCGTCGTCCTCGCCGTCTTCGGCTTCCTCGCCGTCTTCGGCTTCCTCGCCGTCTTCGGCTTCCTCGCCGTCTTCAGCTTCCTCGGCTTCCTCGCCGTCTTCTGCGGCCGCGTCGGGCTCCGCTTCCGGTCCGTCCTCCGCGTCCAGCTCGCCTTCGGGGGCCTCGTCGTCCTCGGCGTCTTCGGGGACCTCGCCGTCCTCGTCGACGCCATCGAGGTCTTCGTCCTCGTCCGCGTACTCCGCGCCGGGCTCCTCACCCTCATCGGGGAGTTCCTCGTCATCGGCGTACTCGTCGTCGGCGTAGTGGTCCTCGGAGTTCTCCTCGTCGAGGGCATCGCGCTCGCCGCCGTCCTCGGCTTCGTCGTCGCCGGGGCCGGCGTCGCCCTGCGCCTCCTTCTCGGAGTCCGCCTGCTCCCGCTCCACGGCGTCGTCGTGCTCCACGACAACCTCGCCGTCCCGGATCTCGCCGCGCCACCCGTCGGTCGCCTCACCGCGCATCATGATGAACTTGCGGTAGAGCTTCAGGTCCAGGCGGGCCCGCCGGCCCTGCGCGCGCCAGATGTTGCCGGTCTTCTCGAACAGCCCCTTGGGGAAGTATTCGAGGACCAGCAGCACACGGGTGAGGTCTTCCGTGAGCGGGTGGAAGGTCACGACGCCCTTGACGGTGCCCTTCGCGCCCTCCGTGGTCCAGGTGATCCGCTCGTCCGGCACCTGTTCGGTGACGTTCGCCTTCCAGCTCCGTGTGGACTTGGCGACCTTCACCTTCCAGTTGCTGCTGGTGTCGTCGGCCTTCTCGACGCTGACGACGCCCTTGGCGAACGTGCTGAATTCCTGGAACTGTGTCCACTGGTCGTACGCCTCGCGCACGGGCACGCCCACGTCGATGTCCTCGACGATCGTCACGCTCTTGGACTTGCCCCCACCGCTCTTGCGGCCCTTGCCGAACAGGCCCTTGACCTTCTCCTTGACCGTGTCCTTGAGGTGGGCGGTGCCTGCGGACAGTGCGGCCTGCGCAGGTGACTTGCCCTCCTTGAGGGCCTGTCCGCCCTTGGCCAGGCTGCCCGCCAGGCCGCCCTCGCCGGGTTCACCGAGCTTGCTGACGCCCTCGCCCAGTTTGTGTCCGAGCTGGGTGACCGCGTGTTCGGCCCGCGCGTGCAGATAGTTCTGCAGTTCGTCCTTGAGCCGGTCGGTGGCCGGATTGCGCGCCACCTCGTCCTTCAGCTTGCTGAGAGCGGAGTCACTCACTACGGCCACCCCCGCTCCTGGTGCGCGTCTGTGACGCCGCCTTGCGGCTGCCGGACGCGGCCCGGCCGGCGGAGGACGACGCCTTGCGCGTGCCCTGCGAAGCCTTGCCGCGTGCGGCCGATGATGTCCTGGCCGAAGAGGTCTTGCCCGACGTGGACTTCGCGGCCCGCTTCCGGGGCGCGGGCTTGTCCCGGTCGTCATCGGCTGCGTCCTCCTGACCGCGCTCCCCCGATGACTCGTCGGGGGACTCCTCGGCGGACTCGGAGTCCTCGTCGTCGCTCGCGCCCCCGGACGACTCGCCGAGCCCCAGGGTGCGTTCGTGCAGCGAGTCGGCGAGGCCGGTCGCCCGCTTCGTCAGCGCGGACGTGGCCGCCGATTTGGTCGCCTCGACCAGCTCCTTGCGGACCTGGCTGTTGAGGCTGCCGAGCACCGGGGAGTTGGCCAGCATCTTGCCCAGCTGCGCCGGGTCCAGACTCATCTTCTTACCGGCCAGGAACATGCCCAGGCCGATCGCCAACTTGGCTTTCTTGGTACGTCCCAGCAGGTATCCACCCACCAGGGCGACACCTATCTTGCCGTTGCCTGTCATCTCTCGTGTACCTCGTTCTCCCTGTTGTCAGGAATGGGCCCGCAGGCGCCGCTGGTTGGCTTCGAGCCACTCCAGCCGGTCCAGAAGCTCGTCCTCGCGACGGTCGAACTCGTCCTCTTCGATACGCCCGCTCAGCAACTCCCTTTCGAGCGCGGCCAGTTCGGCGCGCACGGGCTCCGGGTCGTAGTACTCCCGCTCCGCCGTCACCAGCACCTGGTCGACGACCCACGCGGTTCCGCGCAGCGGTGCCAGCGGCAGAGTGAGAATGTTCGTGATGAGGCCCATGCCGGGTCCTCCGCTCAACCGGGTTAGGTTCGCAGGCTCAGACGAAGCTGTAGGGCGGCAGCGGCCCGTTCAGGGCGTGGGTGAAGCCGTCGCCCCAGCGTTCGGCCTCCTCGTGTACGGCCTGGGTGAAGGAGGCCGCCTGATCACGCTTGACCAGGAAGGACGCGTTCAGGAAGTGCGTCTTGGTCGGCTCGCCGTTCGCGACGCGTACCGCGGCCGGTCCGAGCCTGGCCACGATGTCGTCCCGGCCCCGGGCCTCGCGGGCCTGGACCTCATGGGAGATCGTCTCCCCGAGAGCGACCATGTCGTCGTGGGCACCGGGGTTCTGGCGGGTGCGTTCGCGCAGCGCGCGTACCTCGGGGGACTCCTCGACGATCTCCCGCAGCAGATCCTCCTCGTCCCGGGCGACCTTCAGGTTGTACTCAAGGCACCCGTCGAGTTCCTTGAGCCGCGCGCTGTAGCCGTCGTGCTGCTGTTCCAGCGCGGCGATCACCTGGTCGTCGTCGGGGCCGACCAGACCGAACCGCATCGGCAGCGCGGCACCATCGGTCAGCAGACTCTCCAGCACCGCCTGGTGCGCGACCAGGTCCCGCCGCTTGGCCCGCAGCTCCGCCGGTGCGTCACTGACGACGGCGCTCAGGCCCTCCGTCCCGACGACGCGCAGCTCCGATGGCGGCTCGCCGACACCGGCCAGGTTGTCGAGGCGCAGGGGATGCGCGGCACTGGTGATGGCGTAGATGTACGTGGACACGGGCTACTCCTCCCGCCGGCTTGAGCTGCGCCGGCTACTGGAAGCGGACTTGCGCGCCGGGCGCTCCTGCTTCTCCTCCGCATCGTCGTGGCCGCCCTGAAGGGACTCGCTGAACGCCTCCACGGCTCCGGACAGAGCACCCTTGGACTTTCCCTTGGCGCCCTTCTCGGTCATGTCACCGACGAGATCGGTGAGCTGGCTGGGCGCCTTGCGGCCGGATTCGAGATCCAGCCTGTTGCACGCCTCGGCGAACCGCAGATAGGTGTCGACACTCGCGACGACCACCCGTACGTCGATCTTGAGTATCTCGATTCCGACGAGCGAGACCCGGACGAAGGCGTCGATGACAAGGCCCCGGTCCAGAATCAGTTCCAGGACGTCGTACAGATTTCCCGAGCCGCCCCCGCTCGACGACCGTGTGCTTGCGCTTGACTGCTGAACAACACTCATGGTGAATCTCCCTTCCGAGGAAGTTCCGCTTTTCAGCGGCCTGCTGACCGGCCTGCTCTCAGCGGTCGATCTGCCCCTTTGCGTAACGGCGAATTCGCTCGTAGCCGACGAGGTTCCCCTGCAAGTCGAGCTGAACCCGGTAGGTGGCCATGACACTGGCGGTGTCAGGAATTTTCTCCAGCTCCACCACCTCGACGTCCGCGGACCAGCCGTCGTCGGACGCCTTCAGCGCGGATACCGAACTCGGTTCGCACTGCAGCAATTCAGCGAGCTGACCGGCAGCGCGCCGCATTGCCGTAGGAACATCGAGTCGCTCGCCGCTTTTACTGTCCTGGCTGTCCTTGCTGTCAGTCGTTGCCATCATCCCGCCTGTCGCGCGCCAAAGGATTTTGCGGGCTCCGATTGGAAGTCCGGTGAACCGCATGTGCGGTTGTAGAGCGCGTGCCCGTGAGTACGGAACGTATGCCTCTCCCCTGAGGCGCCCTTTTTCCGCTGTCCGCACAAGAGAAGATCCGGGGATTGGATCCGGTGCGAGTGCAGGTCACAGCGGTGGCTGACGGACAGAAACGCGGGCGGCTATTGGCCGCATCCGTCTGATCCCGCTCACCGGGGGCAGCCGAAGAGCATGAACCCTTCCACGTCCCTTGCACTCACCCCCTCCTCCTCACTCGGGCTGATCGCGGTCGGGGTGCTCGTCGTCGTGATCCTGATCGCCGCGGTCGTCATCGGGAGCCGCCGGACCGCACGGGCGACGACATCGGCCGAAGCCCATGCCCGTACGGAGGGACGGGCACGCGACGCGCACCAGCGGGGCGAGACATGGCAGACGATCGACGACGACCCGGAGCAGGGAAACCCGCATCGCTGATCCGCCCCTCCCCTGGGACGGCCGCCGGTGCCTGCGACTCCGGCGTTCGGCCGCATTCCGTTTCCCCGCTCACCCTGGGGGTACGAGCCGTTTGACCGAAATTCGGTGAAATTCACACTAAGTACCACCTCTAAGCCCAGCGAAAAGAGAGGTTCCCCCATGCTCACTGCCATCGCAGATGTACTGAGGTCCATCGGCGGAGCGATCGCCACCGTCGTGGCCCTGCCTTTCAAGGCTGTCGCGCGCCTCTTCGGTGGAGCCGCGGACAGCGCCCACGGTCGCCACTGACAGGCGCAAGGCGGCCACCGCACATCCCGCAGAGGAGAGACACGATGACCGCTGACAGCTCCCCCGTGGCCCGGCCGCCGGGCCCGGGCGACCGCCGCGACGCGGTCGCCGCACGTCTGACGGCTCTGGTCGAGAAGGGCGCCCTGGGGCTTCCGCTGCCCGGGGGCGGCCGCACCGCCGACCGCTTCCGGGCCCTGGCAGAGCTCGGGCGCGAGGATCTGACGCTGGCCCGGCTGGCCGAGGGCCATGTGGACGCGGTCGCCATCCGGTACGAGATCGAGGGAACGCGCCCCGACGACGGGGAGCGCTGGGGTGTGTGGGCGGCCCAGCCGCCCGGTCCCGGCCTCACTGCCACCCCGGACGGCAACCGATGGCGCCTCGACGGCGTCAAGCCCTACTGCTCGGGTGCGCACACCTGTACACACGCCCTGGTCACGGCGGACACCCCGGAGGGGCGCAGGCTCTTCTCCGTCCAGGTGACCGACGGGGGCGTGAGCCCGGTGGCGGGGACCTGGCAGGCCGTCGGGATGGACGCCAGTGACTCCCCGGACGTCTCCTTCTCGAACGTGCCGGCCGTCGCTGTCGGAGGGGTGGACGCCTACCTCAACAGGCCGGGTTTCGAGCACGGCGGTATCGGAGTCGCGGCGTGCTGGCTGGGCGGAGCACGCGCCGTGGCCGACACCCTGGTGGAGTCGGCGGCCCGGCGCCCTCCGGATGCTCACGCCGCGGCGCACATCGGCTCCGTCGACATGCTGATCAGCGCGGCGGAGACGGTGGTGGAGCGGGCCGCGGCGGACATCGACGCGGATCCGTCGGACATCTGCGGAGGTGCGCGGATCCGGGGTCTGCGGGTGCGCGCGTTCGTGGAGAAGGTCTGCTCCGAGGTCCTGCACCACGCAGGGCGCGCGACCGGCGCGGCCCCTCTCTGTCACGACACACGGCACGCCAGGGCGGTCGCCGACCTCACCGTCTACATCCGCCAGCACCACGCGGAACGCGACCTCGCCGCACTGGGGAGCCTGCTGGTTCCGGGCGAGGGGGAGCAGTGAATGCCGCACGGCGGACCGCTGCCGACGCCATCGACGCCCCCGGCACCCCCGAGGCCCGGTGGGCCGAGTGGGACGGCCTGCTCCGGCTCCCCGCCGCCGTACCGCCCCACGGGCCCGTCCTGGTCGTCGCCGCACACCCCGACGACGAGGTGCTGGGTTTCGGCGGTGCGATGGCCGGCCTCGCGGCCGATGGCGGCGACGTCCACCTCGTATCGGTCACCGACGGCGAGGGCTCCCACCCGCGCAGCTCCCTGGTCTCCCCCTCCCAGCTCGGCGCGATGAGGGAGACCGAACTCGAACAGGCGCTGGCGGACCTGGGGCTGCCTGATCTGCGGCCACGGCGCCTCCAGGTGCCCGACACCCGCGTCCACCAGTACGAGGACGATGTCGCGTCCGCCATCGCCGGGGCTCTGCGCGAAACCGGCGCCACGCTGTGTGCGGCGCCGTGGACGGGCGACCTCCACAGCGACCACGAGGCAGCGGGCCGGGCGGCCGTGACCGCCTGCCGGGCGGTCGGTGTGCCGCTGTGGCTCTATCCGGTCTGGATGTGGCACTGGGCCCGCCCCGGCGACGCGCGCGTCCCCTGGCAGGACGCCGCACGCCTCGTGCTGCAGCCCTCCGCCGCCACCCGCAAACAGCGCGCGATTCAGCGGTTCACCAGTCAGATCATGCCGCTGACCACGGGCGAGGGGGATGCGGCCATCCTTCCGCCCGAGGAACTCGCCCATCATCTGCGGCCGTTCGAGGTGGTCTTCCGATGAGTACGCCGGCCGCCTATTTCGACCGTATGTACGCGGGGGCCCACGACCCCTGGAGCCTCACCGAGCGGTGGTACGAGCAGCGCAAGTACGCCCTCACCGTCGCCTCGCTCCCGCGCCGCCGCTACCGCAGCGCCTTCGAACCCGGGTGCTCCGTGGGGGCTCTCACCACGCATCTCGCCGGGCGCTGCGACCGGCTACTGGCCACCGACCGGGTCCCGGCCGCCGTGAGGGCCGCCGCCGAGGCCACCCGCGACCAGCCGCATGTGGACGTCGGAGAGCTGACCATTCCCGACGAGTGGCCGCAGGACACCTTCGATCTGATCGTGCTGTCCGAACTCCTCTACTACTTCGACGACCGGACGCTGCGGGACGTCCTGACCCGTACCGTCGCCGGTCTCGAACCGGGCGGAACGCTCGTCACCGTGCACTGGAACCATCCGGTGGCCGAACACCGGCTCACCGGCACGGAACTCGCGCCGCTGCTCACATCCGTACCCGGTCTCACCACGCTCCTCGATGTACGTGACCCGGACTTCACGCTCCACGTCCTGGTCCGACAGCACCCGGACGGGCGGACGGCCCCCGGCCCCGCTGCCGCCGAGGGACTCGTGTGAACGCCCGTCCCGCCGCCTGCGCCGTCATCGTCCCGGCCCACAACGAAGCCGCCACCCTGCCCGCGACCCTGCGGAGCCTGAGGGCAGCCGCAGCTCACCCCTCGGTGTCCGGTGTCCCGCTGGTGACCGTGGTCGCGGCCGATGCCTGTACGGACGGTACGGCCGCTGTCGCACGGAGTCTGGGCGCGCGGGTGGTGGAGCTGGACCGGCGGAACGTCGGAGTGGCGCGCGCGGCGGCCGCCGCGGAGGCTCTCCGCCTGCTGGAACCGTACGAACGGGGCCTGTGGATCGCCACCACCGACGCCGATACCGTCGTACCCGAGGGGTGGCTGGCCCATCAGCTGCACCACGCCGGGCAGGGGTGGGAGTGCCTGGTGGGCACCGTGCGGCTGACGGCCCACCCCCTGCTGCATCCGGCCGTGGCGGCGGAACACGACGCGCGGTACTTCGCCGGCCGGCCCGCGGGCTCCGTCCGCTGGACCCATCCGCACGTCCATGGCGCCAACCTCGGTGTCACCGCGGGTGCCTACCGCGCTGCGGGCGGCTTCCCCCCGCTCGCCCACAGCGAGGACCGTGCCCTCGTCGCCGCGCTGCAACGGCAGCACCGCCGCATCCTGCGCACGGACCTGTGCCCCGTACTGACATCGGGCCGCCCGGACCACCGGGCCCCGCACGGACTGGGCGCCACCCTCAACGTCCTCGCCCGGCTCCCCGGCGGCGGCCCTCCCGACGGCGGGGCCTGACCGGCTCCCGCCGACGCGCGGACAGCGGGCGCGCGTGCGGACGGTGGACCCAGGCCGCACAGTGAAGGAGGAGCTGGCAGCCGTCCCGCAGGAGGCAGCAGGCGTGAGCGACAACGGCAACGGCAACGGCAACGGCAACGGCAACGGCAACGGCAAACTGTCCACATACCGGGGCAAACGTCACTTCGACCGTACCCGTGAGCCGCGCGGCCAGGGCACGGAGGCCGGCGAGAAGCCCGTCTTCGTGGTCCAGATCCACGACGCCTCGTCAATGCACTTCGACTTCCGTCTGGAGGTCGACGGAGTCCTCAAGTCCTGGTCCGTGCCGAAGGGTCCGTCAGCGGATGTGCACGACAAGCGACTCGCGGTGCCCACCGAGGACCATCCCATGGAGTACCGCACCTTCGAGGGCGTGATCGCCCACGGCGAGTACGGGGCGGGAACGGTCATCGTCTGGGACGAGGGCACCTACGAACCGCTGGCGGGCAGCACCGGGGACAAGGGCCGTACGTTCGCCGAGGCGCTGGAACACGGTCACGCGACCTTCCGCCTCGACGGGTCCAAACTGCACGGCGCCTACGCGCTCACCCGCTTCCGCGGAGGCGGTGACTCCGCGGAACGTGAGTCCTGGCTGCTGGTCAAGAAGAAGGACGCCCGTGCCGACGGCAGACCCGCCCCCGACCCGCAGCGGGCCCGTTCCGCGCTCAGCGGGCGCACCCTGGGGCAGGTCGCCGACGAGGAGCCGGAGACGGCCGTGGAGGACCTCGGGGCCACGGATGAATGACCTGCTCAGGGCCCTCCCCGATGACCAGCAGCGGCTGCTGGCCGTCGCGCCGGCCGCCCCTGAGTCGGCGGCCGATCCGATGCGCGCCGTCCTGACCGACCGCCGCGACTTCGGCCCGGGCTGGCTCTTCGAGCGCAAGCTCGACGGGATGCGGGCCCTGGCCACCCGCGACGAGGACCGGGTACGTCTGCTCTCCCGTACCGGCCGTACGATGCAGTCGGGGTTTCCGGAGATCACCGAGGCGCTCGCCGGGCAGTCGGCCGACGGTTTCACCGTCGACGGCGAGATCGTCGCATTCGCCCACGGCCGTACCGACTTCGCCCGCCTCCAGCAGCGTATGCAGCTCACCGATCCGCGCCGGGCACGGGCCAGCGGGGTCGCCGTGACCTACTACGTCTTCGACCTGCTCCGGCTGGACGGGATCGATCTGACCCGGCTCCCCCTGCGCACCCGGAAGTCCCTGCTGCGACGCGCGTTCGGCTTCCGGCCGCCCCTGCGCTTCACCCCGCACCGCAACGAGGGCGGACAGCAGCGGCTCGACGAGGCCTGCGGCCGGGGCTGGGAGGGGCTCATCGCCAAGCGCGCCGACAGCCGCTACCAGCGCCGGCGCTCCCCCGACTGGCTGAAGCTCAAGTGCGCCCACGGCCAGGAACTGGTGATCGGCGGCTTCACGGAGCCCGCCGGGGCACGCGACGGGTTCGGCGCTCTGCTCCTCGGCCACTACGACGACGGCAGCCTCATCTACGCGGGCAAGGTGGGAACCGGGTTCGACCACAGGGCCCTGACACAGCTCCGTACCCGGCTCGATGCGCTGGAGACCCGCACATCGCCGTTCCGCCCGGCCGTACGGGAACGCGGCGCCCACTGGGTCGAGCCCGTCCTCGTGGCGGAGGTCGGCTTCACCGAGTGGACCCGTGACGGAATGCTCCGCCACCCGCGCTTCCTGGGGCTCCGGCAGGACAAGGCCGCTACGGATGTCGTACGGGAACGACCGCAGAAGGGGTAGGGGAACAGCCATGGACGACGACACATACCGGGTCCGCGCCGGCCGGCGCACGGTCGCGGTGCACCGGCCGGACAAGGTGCTCTTCCCCGAGGACGGCGGTCTGACCAAGGCGGACCTCGCCGAGTACTACCGGCGGATCGCCCGGTACATGGTGCCCGAGCTCAAGAGGCGGCCGCTGATGCTGGAACGCCACCCCGAGGGGATCGCCGAGCAGCCGCACTTCATGCAGAAGGACACACCGGACCACTATCCGGACTGGCTGCACACCGCCGAGGTCGCCAAGGAGGGCGGCACCGTCCGGCACACCGTCTGCGACGACGCAGCGACCCTGGTCTTCCTCGCCGACCAGGCCTGTGTGACCTTCCACCGCTGGCTGTCGACCACCGCGCATCCGGACCGGCCGGACCGGCTGGTCCTCGACCTGGACCCGCCGGGAAACGACTTCGAGGCGGTGCGCCACGCCGCTCGCCTGGCGAAGGAGCTGCTGGACGAGGTGGAGCTTCCCTCCATGCTCATGACCACCGGCTCCAGAGGGCTGCATGTGACGGTCCCGCTCGACGGGCGCACGGACTTCGACGGCTGCCGTGCCTTCGCCAGGGAGCTGGCCGACATCCTCGCGGCCCGCGACCCCGGCCGGCTCACCACCGCCGTACGCAAGGACGCGCGTGGCGGCCGCCTCTACCTGGATGTCCAGCGCAACGCCTACGCCCAGACCGCGGTCGCCCCGTGGTCGGTACGGGCCCTGCCGGGCGGGCCGGTCGCCGTACCGCTGCCCTGGGACCGCCTCGATGACCCCGGACTGACCTCCCGGAGCTGGTCGTTGCGCGATGTGGACGCCGTCGTGGACCTCGCCCGGTCCAAGCCCTGGACGGGTCTTGGCCGCGGGCGCTCCGTCGTGGCGGCGCGGCGGAGGCTGGACAGGCTGCGCTGACCGGCGTCCGGGTCACGGCATGCGGCCGGCGGCGGCGCCGAACGGGCTCTGGTCGAGCCGGGAGAGCAGATCGGCGGGGTCCCGGTAGACATGTGCCGCCCCGGCCCGCTCCAGGTCGGCCTGCGGGATACCGCCGCACAGCAGCGCGACGGCCGGAACCCCGGCCCGCGACGCGGCCTCCATGTCCCAGACCGTGTCCCCGACGAACACCGCCCGGGAAGCGGGGACTCCGGCGAGTTCCAGCGCGTGCCGGACCGGCTCGGGGGCCGGTTTCCCCTCGGACACGTCGTCGGAGCTTGCTGTGTCCGAGAGGGCGTCGTCGGCGTCGATGGCGCGCCGCAGGGCATCCAGTTCGGGACCGCTCGCCGAGGTGGCCAGCACGATGTGCCAGCCCTGTCCGGCCAGAGTGCGCAGCAGTTCGCCCGCCGAGCGGAACGCGGGCAGCCGCTCGAAGTAGGTGCCGAGCAGCGAGGTGTGGGCCGCGCTGATGCGGGCGTCCTGGTCCCGGTCCCGGCCCTTGCCGAGCAGGTGCTCCAGCAGGTCACCGGAGCCGAGCCCGACCGCCCGGTGGATGGCGGGCATCGGGACGGTGTGACCGGCCTGGCGCAGCGCCTCCCACCACGTCACCACATGCAGGTGGTTGGTGTCGACGAGGGTGCCGTCCACATCGAAGAGTGCTGCGCGCTCCATATGACGTCCTGCTCTCTGCGGCCCCGACGCGTTGGCTCAGGGGATCGGTCTCAGCGGTCGGCTGCCGTGCGCGGCCGCATACCCTCTGCGCCTGCCCCGGCGCACCTCACACACTCCGTCGGCGGGCACCCCGCGGCAATCGGAGCGCCGCCCGTCGGGCGGCGTCACCGGACGCGGCATTCGGGCGAAGTGCCGGAGCGCCAGCGGTGGCGGCGCCCGGCCCCCGTGGCCATAGTCGTGCGTGGTGTGCCCGCCCGGACTCGGTCGCCGCGCTGTGTGAACGCCGCCGCCCCGGGCAGGCCCCGCACATGAGCACACGAGCCGCGGCACCGGAGGGGTGATCCGTCCCGTACGGTGCCGGTCGCAGGAGGAGAGGTCGGTTGTGAACAACCGCAAGACGATGGAGGCCCTGCTCGCGGAGCACGGCAGGACGTTCGCCGACGAGGCGGGCATCCGGCTGCGGGACACCCCGCAGCCCCTGTATCAGCTGCTGGTGCTCAGCAACCTCCTGAGCGCACGGATCAGGGCGTCCGTCGCCGTGGCGGCCGCGCGGGCGCTCTTCGCGGACGGCATGCGCACACCGCGCCATATGCTCGAAGCGACCTGGCAGCAGCGCGTCGACGCCCTCGGTGAGGGCGGCTACCGCCGCTACGACGAGAGGACCGCCACCCAGCTCGGCGAAGGGGCGGAGCTGCTGCTCGACACGTACGGCGGCGACCTGCGGCGGCTGCGCAAGTCGGCCGACGGCGATCTCGGCGCGCTGCGCGACGGCCTGCGCCGGACCCCCGGCATCGGCCCGGCAGGCGCCGACATCTTCCTGCGCGAGGCGCAGGAGCTGTGGCCGGAGACGGCGCCCTACCTGGACAAGAAGGCACTGCAGGGCGCGGAGCAGCTGGGTCTGCCGTCGTCACCGGCGAAACTGGCGGAGCTGGCGGAGCAGGCGGGGCCGGAGGATCGCCGCGGCCCTGCGGTGCTGGCGGCGGCGCTGGTCCGCGCCTCGCTGGACAAGGACGTCGTGGCGGACGTCCGGTCGCACGCCTGACCGCGGCACGGTCGCGCGGCGAGGCCAGGAGCACGGTCACGCGGCGAAGCCGGGAATACGGTCGCGCACCGCGGCCGGCACACCGGCGTGCGCCCGGCCGGTACGGGTGGACGCTGCCAGGGGGACGGCCGCGGGCGGCCGGTCCCCGCGGTCAGCTCTCCCGTACGGTCGTACGGTTCAGCGGGAGGTGGACCGTCTCCCGCAGGGCGAAGACGACCACCAGGGCCGAGACCGCCGCCAGCACCATCAGGTAGTAGCCCGGCGCGAGCGGTGTACCCAGCAGGGAGACCAGCCAGGTGGCGGCGAACGGGGCGGTGCCGCCGAACAGGACGTACGCCGCCGTGTACCCCATGGCCGAGCCGCTGGAGCGCAGCTGGCCGGGGAACATCTCGACCATGGCCGGGACGTTCGACGTGCCGATGACCGCCACCAGCACGGCGAGTACGGACGCCCCCACGACGGCACCCGGCAGGCCGGTGCCGATCAGCCAGAAGGCCGGAAGCGTGGTGACGACGAACCCCAGACACGCCACGAGCAGCATCGGTTTGCGCCCCCAGCGGTCGCTGGCGGCGGCTGTCAGCGGACAGGCCAGGCAGTAGGCGAGCATGGCTATGACACTGGTGAGCATCGCGTCCGACTTGCTGTAGCCGACCTCCTCGGACATGTACGAGATGAGGTAGCTGCTCATCAGGTAGTAGCCGACCGCGTTGGTGATGCTGTAGCCGAAGAGCGTCAGCACCTGCCGGCGGCAGATCCGCAGCGCATCACGGAGGGGCGCCTTACGGACCGTGTCGTTCCGCTCCATCGACCGGAAGACCGGGGTGTCCTCCAGCCGGCTGCGCAGATACAGCCCGATCAGTCCGAGCGGTCCGGCGAGCAGGAAGGGCAGCCGCCAGCCCCAGCTGTCCAGGGCGCTCTCGCTGAGCGAGTCGATGATCAGCAGCCCGGCCAGGGAGCCGGCCACCGATGCGACGCCGACGGTCAGCGGTACGGCACTCGCGTACCGGGCCCGGCGGCCGTCCGGCGCGTACTCCATGATGAAGGAGGAGGCGCCGGTGTACTCACCGCCGGTCGAGAACCCCTGCACCGCGCGGAAGAGCAGCAGGAGCAGCGGGGCCAGGATCCCCACGGACCGGTAACCGGGCAGCAGGCCGATGAGGAAGGTCGAACCGCTCATGCAGAGCACGCTCAGGGCGAGCATCCGGTTGCGGCCGATCCGGTCTCCGTAGCGCCCGAAGAAGGCGGCGCCCAGCGGCCGGGCGATGAACCCGGCCGCGAAGATCGCCCAGGTGGCCATCAGCGCGGCCGACTTGTCGTACTGCGGGAAGAACAGACCGGCGATGGTCGCCGACATGACGGCGTAGGCGCCGGAGTCGAACCACTCGACGAAGTTGCCGATGGCCGTGGCGGCGGTCACCCTGCGCCGCGTCGCCCGCGCGGCCGGCCCCTGCGTCCCGCCGGGCGGACCGCACTCGGCGGCCGTACCCGGTGCCGGTGCCTGATGCATCGTCATGGCGCCATCCTCCTTCTTCTCGGGTCGGGTCACCCGGCGGACGCCGCTGTGTCGGCCCGGCGGCCGGAATCACTGTCCAGGTCCCGCAGACGGGCCCGTTGGACCTTCCCCGTCGCCGAACGCGGCAGACGGTCGACGAACTCGATCCGGCGGGGGTAGGCGAACCGTGAATAGCTGTCGCGGACATGCTCCGTGATCTCCCGCGCCAGGCCGGGGCTCGCCGCGTGGCCGTCGGCCAGTTCGATCCACGCCTTCACCGCCTGGCCGCGCACCGGGTCGGGGACGCCCGCCACACCGGCGTCGGACACGGCGGGGTGGTTCCGGAGGGCGGCCTCGACCTCGTAGGGGCCCACCCGGTAGCCGGAGGTCTTGATGACGTCGTCGGTGCGGCCCAGGAACCAGAAGTAGCCGTCCTCGTCCTGGTGCGCCTGGTCCTTGGTGCGGTACCACTCGCCGCCGAAGGCGGTGGCGCTCGCCTCCGGCCGGTTCCAGTAGCCGAGCGGGTACTGCGGGTTGGAGCGGGCCCGCAGGGCTATCTCACCGGTCTCGCCGAGCGGGACCTCGTTGCCGTCCGGATCCAGCAGCGCGACCTGCCAACCGGGCAGCGGGCGCCCCATGGAGCCGGGCTTGACGGGGACACCGGGGAAGTTGCCGAGCAGCGGATACGACTCGGTGGAACCGTAGTAGTCGAGGAGCGTCACTCCGAACTGGTCCTCGAACCAGTCGATGAGGTCGGACGTGAGGGGCTCGTTGGAGCTGCACACCACCCGCAGCGCCTGCGGGTGGCGCCGGCCCGCGTCGGGGACGTCCTGCATCATCTTGCGCAGGAGTGTGGGGTTCACGAGTGCGGTGGTGACCTTGTTGCGGGACATGCCGGAGAGTAGCGCGGCCGCGTCGAAGCCCGCCGCGGGGCGGTGCACGTAGTGGACGGCGCCCGCCCGCAGCGGTCCCATCAGCTTGGCCATGGACCAGGCCCAGTCCCCCGCTCCGTAGAACACGTCGCCGATGGTCAGACCGTGGCAGAAGTGGAACTCGTTGTGGCCGAGCAGGGTCCGGTGGGCGTGCACGATCCCCTTGGCGGCGCCGGTCGTGCCGGACGTGTAGAAGATCAGCGCGGGGTCGTCGGCCGCCGTGTCCGCAGTCTCGAACTCCGGGGGGAGCGCGCCGATCGCGGGATCGTCGATGTCGACCAGGGTGCCGGCGAAGTCCCCGGCCCGGCCGACGGCGTCCGCCTCGGTGATCAGGACCTCGGTGCCGGAGTCGGCCAGCCGGTAGCGGATGGGGTCGTCGGCCCACAGCAGGGACATGGTGACCAGCACCGCCCCCGTACGCAGCACCCCGAGGTAGGTGGCGGGTGTGTCGGGGCGCTGCGGCAGCAGAACCGCCACCCGGTCGCCCTTGCGGACCCCGATGCGGTGCAGATGGGCGGCCACCTGGCGGGAGCGGTCCTGGACCTGCTTCCAGGTCACCTCGTCGCGGCGGCCGGTGTGGTCCTCGTAGATGAGGGCGAGCCGGTCGCCGGGGTGACGGTCGGCGACATCGGCGGCCATGTTGTAGCGGGCGGGGACGTCCCACCGGTGGGCGTCGAGCAGACCGCGGTACACACGGTCGCCCTCGGCGAGCGCACCGGGCGGCGGCGTGACATGGGTGGTCATGCGGGGTCGTTCCTCTCTTCGGTACGGGACGGGACGGGGGTACGGGGTGGGGCCTGGGTACGGGGAGGTTCGCCGGTACGCGTCGGGACAGGGGTGCGGGGTGGGTCCCGGGTACGGAAGGTTCCTCGGTACGGAGCGGGTCCCGGTACCAAGCTGGTCCCCGTACGGAGCGGGTCCCCGTACGGTGCGGGTGTCAGCGGCGCCTGCCTGCCAGGAAGGCGGCCATCTCGCGCTGCGGCTCCCCCGTCGCGTAGGCCGCGACGTGCACCTTCTTGGCGGCGCTGATCGACTCGTCGAGGGCGGCTTCGTCGAGCTCCCGGATCCGGCCCTTGGTGAGGGCCACCGCGCCCGGCGGCAGTTCGGCGAGGCGGGCCGCCTCGGCGCGGGCCTCCGTCTTCACGGCCTCGCTCGCGGCGGCGGCGTCGGCGTCGCCGACCTCCACCAGCCGGGTGAGCAGGCCGAGCCGGTGCGCCTCGACGCCGTCGACCAGCCGGCCGGTGAGGGCGAACTCCGTGGTCTTCGCCCGGCCGAGGATGTCCCACATGGCCCAGATGCCGGTGATGCTGGGGATGCCGGAGAGCACCTCGGGCTGGCCCATCCTGATGCCGCCGTGCCCGATCCGCAGATCGGCGAGCAGGGCGTACTGGAAGCCGGAGCCCGCGGCCACTCCGTTGACGGCGGCGACGGTCGGCTTGTCGAGATTGCGCACGGCCCGGTAGAGCCGTCCGAAGTCGTCGATCCACTCCTCGGCGGCCGCGTGGTCCCCGGGGGTGATGGCCGCGGTCTCGCTGAGGTCCTGTCCGGCGCAGAAGGCGCTCCCGGAGCCGGTGAGCACGACGGCGCGGCAGTCCCGGTCGGCGCCGAAGTCGCCGAGCGCGGCCACCAGAGCCGCGCGCACCCCGGCGGTCCAGGCGTTGAGCTTGGCGGGCCGGTCGAGGGCCACCTCACCGACGTAGGCGCCGTCCTGGCCGTCACCGGTGAGCGGGTGCCGGGTGACGAGAACGCCGTGCTGGTCGCCGTGGTGGTCGGTACCGGTCTGCGTCATGAGAGTCCCTTTCTTCGTGCGGCGCGCGCCCCGGCGTGCGGAGGCGTGGTGCGCCGTCGCTCTCCCCGGCGCGCGGCGGCACAGCCCGTCGAGGGGCCGTACGACCAGGGAGTGTTCCGTTCGGCACGCCCCGTGATCCGGGGCGTCCGTGGCAGTCATGCAAGCAGCCGGAGGCTTCCGGGGGCCAAGACCAATAACGACTTCCGTCGATATCGCAGCGATATGGTCCTGCCATGGAGCTACGCCATCTGCACTATTTCGCCGTGCTGGCCGAGGAACTGCACTTCGGCAGGGCCGCGAGCCGCCTGCACATGGCCCAGCCGCCGCTCTCCCAGCGCATCCGCGACCTGGAACGCGAGCTGGGGGTCCAGCTGTTCGACAGGTCCCGGCCCCGTGTGCGGCTCACCGAGGCGGGTGCCCTCCTCCTGGAGCACGTACGGCCGGTGCTCTCCGGGGTGGCCACCGCACGCGAGGCCATGCGCCGGATCAGGCCGGGCGAGGCGGGGGTACTGCGGGCCGGGTTCCCGCCCGACACCCATCCGGTGGCGCTGCCGACCCTGACGGCCGCCTTCTCCGAGCGCGTGCCCGACGTCCTGCTCGACCTGCACGAGCTGACCACCGACGAACAGCTCTCACGGCTGAGGTCGGACCGGCTGGACGTGGCGGTGGTCCGGCACCCTGCCGACACGGTGGGGCTCGAATCGGGTCCGGTGGCCCGGCGCGAGCTGGGCGTGGTGTTGCCGGCCGCACATCCGGCCGCGGCCGGGCCCGGAGTGCCGGTACGGCTCAGGGACCTCGACGGGTCCCCGCTGATCATCTTTCCGCGGGAGATGGCGCCCGGTCTCTACGACCACATGCTCGCCGTCTGCCGGGACGAGGGGTTTCTGCCCGGTGCGATCCGGCATGCGCGCAACCCGGGGTTCGTCCACGGGCTGGTGCTGGCAGGACGCGGTATCCATCTGAACGAGAGCCCGGCCACACAGCTGCCCGACGGCCTGATCTGGCGGCCGGTCACCAGCCGGGCGCTGGCCTGGCTGACCTCGGTGGTGTGGGTCGCGCAGCGGCACAACGAGGCGGTGGCGGCCTTCACCGAGGCGGTCACGGAAGGGCTGGCCGCCACCGGGCACCGGATCGGCACGGCGGACGGCACCCCGCCCATCGGCCCGACGCCGTGACCCCGCTCCCCCGCGCCGGAGCGCGCGCCCCCGTACGTAAAGGCAGGTCGGGGGCGCCCGCCTCTGTACGTGGGCACACCGGGGGCGCCCGCCGTAAGCGGTCAGCGCCGGGTCAGCGCAGCCCCACCATCAGGGCGTCGCTGGGCGAGCACCACGCCTGCCGTGCCTCGGCGAAGCCCTGTTCGCGCAGGGTCTCGGCGTGCCAGCGCGCGGTGGTCGGCCGGTCGGTGGGTGTCTTCGCGGCGACCGGGTTCCGGGGGTCACCGAAGCGTTCGAAGCGGCGCCGCGCGGCCTCGCCGAGCCCGGGGTCCTCCGCCGCCTCGCTCCACCAGGCGGCCCAGTCGAGCGCTCCGCCCGACCGCTCCCGTTCCTTGCGCGCGGTGTGGAAGGCGTGCGCCGCGGCGTTGATGCGCGGCGCCGACTCGTCCACCATGTGATCGGCGTTCAGGAACACACCGCCCTCCCGCAGCAGACCGGCCACATGTCCGTACAGCGCCCGCAGCGGATCGGTGTCCAGCCAGTGCAGCGCGGTCGCGGTCAGCACGGCATCGTAGGAGCGATGGGGCAGCGCGTCCGTCCACCCGGGGTCCGTGAGGTCGGCCGTCACGAATCCCACCCGCCCGTCCCCGGCGAAGTGGCCGCGGGCGATGGTCATCAGCACCGGGTCGAGATCGACGCCGGTGCTGCGCGCCCCGGGGAAGCGCTTCAGCACCCGGTCGGTGATGCTTCCCGTTCCACAGGCCAGGTCGAGCACCACGGGCTCGGGGCCCACCAGAGCCTCGACCATGTCGAGCATCACCCGGAACCGCTCCTCGCGGTCCGGCATGTACCACTCCTGCTGGCGGTCCCAACTGTCCTGCCACGCCTGCCAGTCCGTCCCGGCGGTCGTCTCCGTCATGAGCTGCTTCTCTCCTTCGTTTGTACGCACGTGCGGCGGTGGCAGGAGCGGGACCCGGCCGGCCGCGTGCACACGTTTGCGTGCCTGCGCGCCTCCGTCACGGGGTGTCCGGTACGGAAGCGGGGTCTCCGGCGCCCAGCCGCTCGGCCCTGACCAGCAGCCGTGCGGTCTCCGATGCCGGCGCGTCCAGGACCTCTGCGGGGGTGCCTTCTTCGGCGGTCCGGCCGTTGTCGAGGACGAGGACCCGGTCGGCCACCGTGCGCAGCAGGCCGAGATCGTGACCGATCCACAGGACGGCCGTGCCCTCCTCCTGCCGCAGACGGGCCACCTCGGCCAGCACGAGACCGGTGGCCACGTCGTCGAGGGCCGTCGTGATCTCGTCGCACACCAGGACATCGGGGCCCGCCAGCACCGCGCGGGCGAACGCGGCGCGCTGGAGCTCTCCCCCCGACAGCGACTCCGGCAGCCGCCGGGCCGTGCTCCCGTCGACCCCCAGCCGGGACAGCAGCCCCGCGGCCTCCTCCTCGGCCAGTTCCGCGGAGCGGTCCCGGAGTCTGACCGCGGTACGCGCCACCTGTTCCAGCACGGTGCGGCGTTCGTCGAACGAACCCCGGACCTCCTGCCACACGTACTGCACCCGTCTCTTCTGCGGCCGGGTGCGCCGACGGAGCACCGGAAGTTCCGTGCCCTCCAGGAGGATCCGGCCGCCGTGCCGCTCATGGAGCCCGGCGACACAGCGGGCCAGCGTGGTCTTCCCGCTCCCCGAAGGCCCGGCCACCGCGACACAGCCGCCCCGCGGCAGCGACAGGGAGAGACCGTGCAGCACCACGTCGCGGCCACCGGGACGCAGCCAGGCGGTCAGATCCCGTACGGCGATGACCGGGGCGACGACCGGATCGTCCTGCGGCCCCTCCCCCGCGTCAGGTACGGCGGATCCGGTCCGGGCGGGCAGCAGTCCCTCCGGGCTGCCCTCACCGGTGACCCGGCCGTCCTCCAGCAGGACCACCCGGTCGGCCAGTGCGCGCACCATGTCGTGGTCGTGGCTCAGCAGCAGGATCGCCATGCCCGCCTGGGCGAGTGCGGCGAGTTCACGGGCCAGGCCCATCCGCGTCACGGTGTCCAGGCCGGTACCTGGCTCGTCCAGGACCAGCGCCCTGGGGCCGCAGGCCAGGACCTGGGCCAGGGCGACACGCTGCCGCTGGCCGCCCGAGAACTGGTGGGGGAAGCGCCGCAGCGCCGTCTCCGGCGGCAGCTGCGCGGCGCGCAGAGCCGCAGCCGCCCGCTCCCGGGCGCCCCGGCCGGCCGGGGCGCCCGGTGCGGACGAGCGGTGCAGCCGGGCCAGTTCGGTCAGTACGGCGCCGGTACGGCGGGCCGGGTTGAGCGCGCTGCCCGGGTGCTGCGGCATATAGGCGACCGTCCCGCCCCGCAGAGCGGCTGCCTCACGGGTGACTCCGTCCCCGTCCACCACGGTGGTCCCCGCCACCCGTACCTGCCCGCTCAGCCGCACGCCGGGCGCCGCGTCGCCGAGCAGGGCGAGAGCCGCCGTGGTCTTGCCGCTCCCGGACGGTCCGACGAGGGCGGTCACGCCCCCCGCCGGTACGTCCAGATCCACCCCCCGCAGCAGCGCTGACGTACCGGCCCACGCGGTCAGGCCGCGTACCTCGATCACAGCCATCAGAGTGCGGCCTCCTCGGGGCCGTCGGTGCGTTCCCGGCGTACAGGGCTCCCGGAAGCGTCGGTCCGCGCCCGGGCCGTGGGGCCGCCGGCCCTCCCCCGGCCCGGGGCGGCGGACCGGCGGAGCAGTCGGTCGGCCAGCAGATTGAGCCCGACCGTGAACATGACGAGCATGGCCGCGGGTGCGCACACCGCCCAGGGCTGCAGCAGCAGGGCCTCCCTGCTCCCGGCGATCGTGACGGCCCAGTCGGGCGAAGTGGGTTCCATACCGAGCCCGAGGAAGTTCGCGGCGGCGACGGTGAACACCGCCGTGGTGACCCGGGTACCGATATCGGCGGCCGCCACCGGCAGGACCGCCCGTCCGATGTGGCCGAACAGGATCCGGGGCCTGGACTCGCCCTGCATCCGCAGCGCTTCGGCCACGGGGCTGCTGGCCGCGTCGAGCCCCGCCGCCCGCACCAGCCGGGCCACCGCGGGTACGTTGATCGCGGCCACCGCCAGGGCGATGGCCGTGGCCTGGCCGCGCCAGCCCACACCGATGACGCTGATGATCAGCAGGGAAGGCACCGGCAGCAGCAACTCCACCGGCCTCAGCAGGAGTTCGTCGAGCCATCGGTGCCGGGTGGCCGCCGCGGCGAGACCCAGCGTCCCGCCCACGGCGTAGGCGAGCCCGACCGCGAGGCAGGCCACACCGAGCGCGCTGGGGCCGCCGCGCAGCAGCAGTCCGAGTACGTCGCGCCCCATCCCGTCGGTGCCCAGCGGATGCCCGCCCCCCGCCGCGTACGGTGCTCCTCCCGCGGCCGGGGTGACCACCGGGGCCAGCAGCGGCCCCACCACCGCGACCAGCACGGGGATCGCCAGGAGCAGAGCGGCGCCCGCGATCGGCAGGGAGCCGCCGGGACGCGTCGCCGGGCTCACCTGAGCACCTCCGTACGCGGAGCCAGCCGGTGGGAGACCAGGTCGGCCGCGATGTTGAGCGCCATGGCCACGGCCGCCAGCAGCAGCGTCAGCGCCTGCACCGTCGGCACGTCCCGGCTCTGCACCGCGTCGATCAGGGCGGTCGCCGAGCCGGGGATCGCGAAGACGGCCTCGACGATGAGGACACCGCCCAGCAACTGGTCGCCGGTCCGCGCCAGTTCCTGGACTCCGGGCACCGCGGCGTTGGGCAGTACATGCCGCAGGACCAGCCGCACCCGCGGCACGCCCAGCCGCCGCGCCTGGGCCGTGTAGTCGGCGCGCAGCGCCGCTATGGTGCCCGCACGTATCTGCCGGGACAGCAGACAGACGGTCCTGGCGAGGAGCACGGCGACGGGCAGGACGAGCAGGGCCGGCCGGGTCAGCAGATCACCGGCGCCGACATCCACCCAGGTGGAGGGCAGCAAGCCCAGCCGGAGGGAGAACACCGCGACCAGACAGAGGGCCAGTACGAAGTCCGGTACGGAGTTGAGGGCGACCATGACGGCCGAGAGCGCCTGGTCCAGCCGGCCGCCCTCCCGGAGCCCCATCACCAGGCCGAGGAGCATGGCGAGCGGTACGAGGACGGCGACCGTGACGGCGGCGAGTACCGCGGTGGCACCGAGGGAGCCCGTGATGATGTCGGCCACCGGGCCCCGGCTGACCAGGGAGGTGCCCGGGTCCCCGGAGAGCAGCGACCCGGCCCAGTCGGCGAACCGGTCGAGCAGCGGCCGGTCGAGCCCCAACTGCTCACGCAGATGGGCCACTTGATCCAGACCGGCCTGCTCGTTGAACTCGACTTCCGCCGCGTCGCCGGGAAGCAGCGAGGTCAGCAGGAAGACGAGGACGGCCAGCAGCCCCAGCTGGACGACGGCGAGCGATACCCGCCGCAGGGTGTAGCGCAGCACGTTCAGGCCAGCCACACGTTGTCGAACCGCGCCCAGTCGACCGTGTTGGGCGGCATGGCCTTCACACCGTGCAGACGGGTGGAGACGGCGTTGAGCCAGTCGGAGTGCCCCCACAGCACCAGGCCGCCCTTGTCCCGCACCGTGCGCAGCGCGGCGCCGTACCGCGCGGTCCGCTTCTTCTCGTCGGTGGTGGCCTGGGCCCGCGCGAAGTCCTGGTCGAAGTCCTTGTGATGCCAGGCCGTGGTGTTCTGCGGTGCGCCGTCGAGCAGCCGCTCGCTGATGTACGTGGGAATGGGCATCGCCCCGCAGCGATGGCTTCCGGCCATGCCGGTGCCGAGCAGGTCGGTGAAGTAGCTCTCGGGAGGTCCGGTGGTGACGTCGATCCGCAGACCGGCCTCCCCGGCCTGTTCGGCGAAGAGGTGCGCCGCGTCGATGAACCCGTCGGCGGCTGTCGAGGTGTAGAACGCGATGCGTTTGTTGAGCGCCCCGGAGCGGCGCAGCAGCCGGCGGGCCTCCGCGACGTCACGCTCGCGCTGCGGTACGCCATCGGGGTAGTACTCGTACCCCTTGCCGTACATGTCGTTGCCGATGTCGCCGCGTCCGCCGAGGACCACGTCAACCAGGCGCTTCCGGTCGGTGAGCAGTTTCACCGCCATCGCCGCTTCGGGGTCGTCGAAGGGCGGCCGGTCGGTCTTCAGCACGAATCCGACGGCGCCGCTGCGCGGAGCCGAGACGATCCGCACCCGGGAATTGGCCCTGACCAGCCGGGCGAAGGTGGGTGTCATCTCATGTGCGTACTCCACCTCGCCAGCCTGCACGGCGTTGGCCCGTGCCTCGGTGGCCGCGGAGAGGATGTGCACCTCGTCCACGTGCGCGGGGCCGGCCCAGTGGTCGTCGAACCGGCGGGCGGCGAAGGAGCGGCCGGCGGTGAAGGAGCGGTAGCGGAAGGGGCCGGTGCCGACCGGCCGGGACGGGTCGCGGTAGCCGTTCCGTACGACGGCGGTCCCGGTCATCGCGAGGAGCGAGGGGAGTTCCGCGTTCGGCCGCTTGAGCGTGATCTCCACCGTGTGCTTGCCGACCGCCCGGCACCGCTTCAGGTCGATGACCGAGAGCGAGCCCTTCGCCAGATGGTCGGCTGCGCCGGGGTCGAGGATGCGGGAGAGGCTGAAGAGCACGTCGTCGGGGTCGAGTGTGTGGCCGTCGTGGAAGGTGGCCTGCCGCAGGGTGAAGCGCCAGACCGTGCCATCGGCGTTCGTCTCCCAGCTGCGGGCGAGCCGGGGCACGGGACGCAGCGTCGCGTCGAGATCCACCAGCTTGTCGAAGACCGCTTTGTGCCGGGCTATGTCCACGAACTGGCGTTGCGCGTGGGGGTCCATCGTCTCCTTGGCCCCTGCCCCGGGAAACACGGCCCGCAGAGTGCCGCCCCTGCTCGGCGGGGCGGAATCCGAACCCCCGGAAGGCCCGCAGGAACTGAGCAGTACCGCACCCGCGGCTCCGGCCAGTCCGAGAAACCCACGGCGGGTGCTGTCGACGGGCACGCTGTGACTCACCTCTTCATAGAAATCCATCCCGCCCTCTTGCATATGAATCGCAAGTGCATAGGAGAGGCAATTAGATGACCATGGGGACCGCGGAGCTGTCAAAGCGCCGTCTGCGGTGAGCATCTGGCGGCGCATCCGCCGGGAGATGCAAAGAGCGCGGTACGGGCCCACCATGGAGGTATGGCTGACGTCATTACTCCTCCCGGCCGGACTCCTCACGGCAAGGTCCCGCCCGAGGAGACCCCACCTGCCGAAGGCTGCATCGCCGAAGCCCACGAAGAGCGTCCCGACGGCGGTATGTGGGAGCACCCGCGCCTGTGGGCCGGGCTCATCCTGCTGGGGGCGCTGCTCTTCTCCGCCTTCTTCATCGCGCGGATCTTCTCGGCCTGAGCGGCCCGGCGCGGAGGCGCCCAGGCGGGCCGTCGGGCAGAGCGACCGGCCGGGCGGCCGGCGGAGCGCGGGTGTCATCCGCGTCAACGTGTCCGCCGAGCCCGCCGGGCCTCAGCGCCGTGCGGCCGGTCCGCCGCCTTCCCCCAGGAGTTGTTCCAGCCGGTCGAACCGCTCGTGCAGAGCCCTAACCTCGGCGGAGGCGTCCTCCCGGCCCACGTGCTCGGCGTGCTTGAGGGTTCCGCCGAGCTGACGCAGGCTGCGGGCGGCGCCGCTGACGAACCAGGTCGCGAGGGCCGCTGTCACGATGCCGAACAGGGCGATCCCGGCGAACATCACCACGCAGGCGATGACACGCCCCCACGCCGTCACCGGATACATGTCCCCGTACCCGACGGTGGTCGCCGTCTCGATGGACCACCAGACCGCGAGCGGGAACGAGGTGATGGTCGCACGGGGCGCCGACGCCTCGGCCCGCACGACCAGCCACGCCCCGCAGAGCAGCACAACCGCCGTGATCAACGCGGCCCACAGCGACGCCCGTACGTGGAGCCGGCGCTGCTGCGCCCTCAGCAGCCACCTCAGCAGGGTGGAGACGAAGACCGGCGGCATGGACGCACCTCGCTCGGGGGTGGGCGAACATTCGCCATGAACGTACTCGCGGTCGCCCGCGGCGTCCGGGACGGCCCGCGGTGCGCGCGTCGCACCGCCCGGGGCCGTCAGCCGCAGGCCGTCAGCGCCGGGCGTCAGCACGTGGGGCGTCCACCACGGGTCAGCAGCCCCCGTGGCCCGTCAGCCGCGGGGGCTGCTGACCCGCTCGGGCTCGATCACATAGATCACCCGCACCTGGTCGCGGCCGCCGAACCACGGGTAGGGGCCGCCGAGATACTTCTGCGCGAGCGCCTCGATGTGGTCGACCGCCCCCTCGGTGGTCACCCGCACCACACGGCCGCGGATCTGGACGTAGGAGGCGGGCTCCGCGGGGTCGGCGACCGCGACGGCCACCCGTGGGTCGCGCGCGATGTTCCGGGTCTTCTGATGCGTCTCGACGCTGTTGATCAAAACGTACTCGCCGTCGGTGTCGACCCAGGTCTGCGTGAGCTGGGGTGAGCCGTCGGGCATCGTCGTGGCGATGTAGCAGGTGCTGGGGCGGCGCAGCAGCGCCACCACGTCGTCGCCGAGGGGTACGGGCACGGGGGTCTCCAGAGGTCGGTTCTGCGGGGTGCTGGGGCAACGGTAGCCACGGCGGCGAACCTGACTCCCCTCCGCCTCTCCCACACGAAAGTCAACAGATTCTGACCCGTTACAAGGATGGAAAAAAAGCCAAAGCAACAAATATTGACGTCGACGGTGCGTGCGCGTAGCTTCCCGGCGAAGGCGTCGAGCGGCATGAACTCCTGTGCCGCATCGGCAGGTTGAGCTCCGATCCCCACCACAACCACTGGGAGCACACCATGCGCGAAAAGAGATACGCCGCAGCGGAACCCGGTTCCCACCGCCCCGCGGGGGCCCCGGCTCCGCGTCTCCGCAGACTTCTGCTGTCCGCCGTGGCAGCTCTCGGGCTCGTCCTCGGCGCCCTGATCGGACTGCCATCGGCGTCACAGGCGGCCGGTTCGCTGCCCTGCGACACCTACGGCGCCGCCGGTACCCCGTGCGTCGCGGCGCACAGCACCACACGCGCCCTGCTGTCCTCGTACAACGGGCCCCTCTACCAGGTCACCCGGGCCTCGGACGGCGCCCGGTCGGACATCGGCCTGCTCAGTCAGGGCGGCTACGCCAACGCCGCCCAGCAGGACACGTTCTGCCAGGACACCACCTGCCGCATCACCAAGGTCTACGACCAGACCTCGCGCCACAACGACCTCGTCCCGGGCCCGGCCGGCACCTCCGGCATGGGCGCCGACCGCGGGGCCGACGCCAGCGAGATCGCGGTCACGGCCGGCGGCCACAAGGTGTACGGCATCTGGATCTCACCCGGCGTCGGATACCGCTCCGACGGGGCGGCATCCGGCACCGCCGTCAACGGCCGGGCCGAAGGCGCCTACATGGTGGCCAGCGGCACCCATGTGGGCTCCGCCTGCTGCTTCGACTACGGCAACGCCGAGAGCACCCCGGCCGACACCGGCAACGGCCATATGGACGCGGTGTCCATCGCCACCACGTGCTACTTCCAGCCGTGCACCGGCTCGGGCCCCTGGGTCGAGGCGGACATGGAGAACGGCATGTTCCAGGGCGACAACGGCTCCAACACCAGGAACGCCGGGAACAAGAGCCCGTATGTGACGGCCATGCTCAAGAACAACGGGCAGACGACGTACGCGCTCAAGGGCGCCAACGCACAGTCCGGGTCCCTCTCCACCTGGTGGGACGGCGCCCTGCCGACCCGCGGCGGTTACGCACCGATGCACCAGGAGGGCGGGATCATCCTCGGCACGGGCGGGGACAACAGCAACTGGAACATGGGCACCTTCTTCGAAGGGGTGATGGTCGCGGGCTACCCGACCGACGCGGCCGAGAACGCCGTACAGGCCAATGTCGTCTCGGCCGGCTACTCGGGCGAGACGGACGTACCCAACGGACCCCAGGGCACCATCACCGGTCCTGGCGGCCAGTGTGTCGATGTCGCGGCGGACGACACCGGCACCAACGGCGCCGCCGTCCAGCTGTGGAACTGCCAGTCCTACGCCGAGGACCAGTACTGGCATCACCACACCAACGGCTCCCTGAGCACGATCGGCAGATGCCTGGACATCGACGGCAACGGCACGGCCAACGGCACCGGGGTCGAACTGTGGGACTGCAACGGGGTCGGCGGGCAGGTCTGGCAGCAGCGCTCCGACGGCTCGCTGTTCAACCCCCAGTCGGGCCGCTGTCTCGACTCCCCCAACGGCGCGACCGCCAACGGCACCCATCTGCGGATCTGGGACTGCAACGGCGCGGCGGCACAGAAGTTCACCCTGCACTGAGCTGAGCCCCGGTGCGGCGGGCCGCTGATCGGCTCGCACCGGGCTCGCACCGGAGGGGTACGGGAACCGGATGTTCCCGTACCCCTCCTTCCGTTCCCCGCGGGCGTCAGTTCACATAGACCTCCGCCCGGTCCACACTCACGTAGGACGCCTGGGACTGCCCGTCATGCTCCCCGGTCACCTGCACCCGGAGCGTGTGCTTCCCGTAGGGCAGCTTCGGGCTGATGAACTGGAGCGTCTCGCCGGTGCGGATCGCGCCGTAGTAGTCCAGCCGCTTCGCGGCGCCGCCGTCGATACTCAGGCTCGCGTAGCCGTTGCCGGTGTCACGGACGGAGAGCAGGGCGATCCGGGTGCCGGTGAAGGTGTACGTGGCGGTGTTTCCCGCGCCGTCGCTCCAGTGGTCGTCGCCCCAGAAGCACTGGGCGGCGCAGCCCGTACCGGAGTTCCAGGAACCGGTGTAGGCGACGGTCCCGTCGCCGTTGGAGCGGCCGTCGTCGTTGATCCAGTAGGCGCCGGGGCCGGGGTCACCCGAGGGGAGGTCCTGGGTGGCGCCCGTCGCGAGCGGGCGGCCGAGGTCGGGGCTCCCGTCGGCGTTCCAGCCGATGCGCTGCGCGCGGGTGGTGCGGTCGCTGTAGGTGTTGGCCGATGTGGTCTTGGCGTGGTACGCCATCCAGTCCTCGGTGCCGTCCGGCGACCGGAAGAACGTGTGGTGGCCGGGGCCGAAGACCCCGTGGTCGTCCGCGCGGGAGAAGACCGGGCCCTGATGCTGCGTCCAGTTGCCTGGCACCAGCGGGTCGGCGTCGGAGGGCAGGGACATCATCCAGATCTGGTAGTCCGGCTTCCCGGTGTCGCAGGTGGAGTAGGTCATCCAGGTGCGTCCGTTGCGGTAGAGGAACTCCGGCCCCTCACGGACCTCGGGGCAGCCGCCGGCCCCGTCGATGGCGACCGCGTCGCCCGAGACGGTGTACGGATTCGACAGGGGCGCGAGGTTCAGCCCGTTGTGCTGGTACTGGTTGATACCGCTGTAGGCCAGGTAGAGGCGGCCGTTGTGCTGGAGGATGCCGGGGTCGATGGCGAAGTCGGACGCGTGGTTGGGCGGCGCCAGTTCCGCCTTGAAGTGGTAGGAGCCCGCCGGGTCGTCGGCGTCGGACTCCGCGACGTAGATCCGGTGGTGGTCGTCGACGCCGTCGTCAGCGGTGTAGTAGAGGTACCAGCGGTTGCCGAAGCGGTAGAACTCGGGGGCGAAGATGCCCTGGTTCCGTGAGCTGTCGCTGTCGGTCCAGACGGTGACGGGGTCGGCGGTGAGCAGGGTGCTGAGGGACGGCGAGCGCCACATGCGGATGCTGTTGCCCTGCGTGGTGGTCAGGTAGTAGTTCCCGTTCCAGTACGTCATGAACGGGTCCGGGCCGGTGTTGAGCGGATTGCGGAACGTACCCGTGGCGGTGGCCATCGGGGCCGGCGCCGTGGTGGTCCGCGGGGCGGCTGCGGACGTGTGCTGCGGGGCCGCCGCGGCGGTGGCGGGCCGTACAGCGCCCGTGCAGGCCAGGATCAGGCCGAACGCCGTCAGCACCCCGAGCAGACGCAGGAGGCGCAAGGGGCTTGCGGTTCTGTGGTGTTGCGTGCGCATGAGGGGCTCCTTCTCGGCGGACCGCTTTCGCACTGTGGGGGGACTACGAGGGGCGGAATGCGAAGGGGTGGTGCGCGGAACTGCGTACGGACGTCGGCGGCACCGCTCTTCATGCCCCTGGGTTGGCGCTTTGCATCGATGTAATGCCGATGGTGCGTCACCGTAGAAGGGAGTTGATGCAGCGTCAAGAGGGGTGGGCCGTACCGACCGGCCCGGTCCGCAAGGGCCCGGTGAGCCGCCGGGCCGGGTGGGTTCGCGCTCGCTACCCCTTGCGAGGCACCGGTGCTGCCGCTCGCACACAGGCGCGGCCCCGGCCGAACAGCGCTTCGGCGGTCAGCCAGGCCAGGGCCGCACGGGCGTCGGCGCGCATCCGGTCGGCGCGGCGGCCGGCAGTTCGGTCTCGCCGACCGGGCGCAGCGGCCCGCCCGTGGTGGCGGAGGGCTGCCTCGTGGTCAGTAGCGCACCGGCAGGGCCAGTAGCCCGCGGGCGCGCATCGACGGTCGCCACCGCAGTTCGTCCGGGGCGACGTCCAGGGCCAGCGCGGGGAAACGGTCGAGGAGTACGGAGAGAGCGATCTCGGTCTCCATCCGGGCCAGCGGTGCGCCGATGCAGTAGTGGATGCCGTGACCGAGGGCGAGATGCCCGGTGGTGTCACGGCCGATGTCGAGCCGGTCGGGATCGGTGAAGCGGCGCGGGTCCCTGTGCGCGGCGGCCAGGGACAGCAGGACGGTCTCACCGGCCGGGACACCGACCCCGCCGATGGTGATGTCCTCGGTGGGGAAGCGCCGGATGGCCAGGGGCACGGGACCGTCGTAGCGGGCCAGCTCCTCGACCGCACCGCCCAGCAGGCCGGGATCGGCACGGAGCGCGTCCAGTTGGCCGGGGTTGCCGAGCAGGGCCAGGGTGGAGTTTCCGATCAGGTGGACGGTGTTCTCGTACCCGGCGAAAAGGATCAGGAAGGACAGGGACATGAGCTCGTCCTCGCTCAGCCGGTCCGTGTCGTCGCGTACGGCGATCAGGGCGGAGAGCAGGTCGTCGGCAGGCGTGGCGTGCTTGTCGGCGATCAGCTGGGTGAAGAAGGCCAGCATGCTGCGGACGGCCTCCTTCGCCTTGCCCGGTTCCGCCGGGTCCGGAGCGATGAGGGCGTCGGTCCATGACCGGAAGTCCCGGCGGTCGTGTGGGGCCACGCCGAGCAGATCACAGATCACGGTGATCGGCATTGGTGCGGCGTAGGAGGCGATCAGGTCGGCGCGACCGTGGGGTTCGATGGCGTCGAGCAGCGAGTGAGCGGTCTCCCTGATGGGTTCGCGCAGGCGGGCGATGTGGCGCGGGGTGAACGACCGGGACACCAGGCGCCGGATGCGGGTGTGGTCCGGCGGGTCCATGTTGAGCAGGTTCGCGTCCAGCGCCGGCGGCAGCGAGAGCCCGCGGTAGCCGCCGGGCTTGGCATGGCGCTTGTCGAGGGAGAGCCGGGGGTCGGCGAGGGCCTGGCGTACGTCGTCGTAGCGCGTGACCAGCCAGGCCGGAAGCCCGTCCGTTCCGGCGACGCGGTGGACGGGTCCGGCCTCGCGGAGCCGTGCGTACACCGCGTGCGGGTCCGCGAGCAGCTCTGCGGGGTCAACGGCGGGCGGCTGACTGGGCGTTGTGGTGGACATGGGCTCCACCCTATTCATCTCTGTTCGGAGGCGGCCCGCGCCACGGAGGCCAGCGCATGAAGGTGCACCGGGGGTGGTGGGGGTGGTGAGCCTCGCCTGAAGTGCAGCCGCAGACCGGCAGCCGAGCCCAGCCCGGCATCGGCGGACTCGCCGGCCCTGAAACGCTGGTCGGGATCCGTGCGGTCGCGGCCCCCTGCCCCGGCGAACCCTTCTGAAGCGCCGCCGGATCGAGCGGACGGACACTGAGGCATCCGCACCCGAGGGGCTGTCAGCGGCCGGTGCCGCCCCGGTCAGCCGGACCTGGGCGGCTTCCGCGCGTCGAAGGCGAAGAGCGTGTTCCGGGCGGCGGCGACGACCACCGCACGCCCCGCCACGGTCACACGCGGGCTCGCGCCCTGCTCCCCCGTCGAACCGTCGGCCCGCGGGTCCGTCGACCAGAGCGGCTTCCCGTCCTGGGGCGAGAGGGCGACCACCCGGCCGGTGGCCGAGCTGAAGTACAGCGCGCCGCCTCCGGCCACCGGACCCGACGCACCCTCCACAGCCGTCTGCCGTGACCACTTCTTCCGGCCGGTCGCGGGGTCGAACGCCGAGACGAGACCGGTCTGCCCGCTCACACAGACGGTGCCGTCCGCCATACCGGGAGTCCCCTCGTACGTCCTGGCCAGCCGGGAGTACGTGACCTTCCGCGAGGCCGGGTCGACCCGCGCCACCCCGTCGTAACCGGCCAGCGCCGCGCCCTCCATGTGCTCCTGGAGGAGGACGAGCCTGCCGTCGGCGACGCCCACCGGCACGGCGGGGCCCCTGACCGCGATGGGCCTGCCCAGCGCCCCCGATGCCCGGTCGACGGGGTACAGGGCGGAGTGGCGCACCTTCAGGTCGTTGATCTCCCCGACCGGCGCACACATCGCGAAGAGCTGCGCGCCCACCGCGACCGGAGCGCACTGCTTGCCCGCCGGGAACGGTGTTGTCCGGGCGACCTTGCCGCTGTGCGCGTCCCGGGTCTCGAAGCGGGAGTCGGAGGCGTCGACCGTCACGACGGTTGAGCCGACCACCAGAGCGTCCTGACTCCGCCCGGTGACAGCCTGCGACTGGGCGCCGGACGGCGTGGACCACAACTCCCGGCCGCTGCGCGCGTCGAGGGCCACGACCTCACTGGTGGAGTTCTGCGGTGTGCCCTCGGGGGCGAAGCGGTAACCGAGCACCGTGTCGTCGGTGGCGCCCACCAGATGCATGCCCTGGACCGGGACGCCCGGACTCTTCGCTGTCCACACCCGCGACCCGTCCGATGCCCTGATCCGCGTCGCGACCACGCCGCCTCCCCCGCAGAACAGCGCGTCGCCGTGCGCGACACAGCGAAGTTCGTCCGGGATGTCCTTGCGGCCGCCCTGCACGGTCGTGCGCCACGACCTGAAACCGTCCGGAAGCGCGGCAGCCGGCGCCACGAGGTGCTTGCCCTTGTCGCCGTCGTTGTTCCCCCCGATGCCGCCCGCGTTCAGCGCGGCGGCTCCCCCGCCGATCGCCGCCACCGCGACCGCGGTCGCGAGCACGGGACGCCATCGGCGGCGCATACGGTGGCCTGCGGCGGTGCCGGTGGTCGCTGTGTGACTGGTCGCCGCGTCGGTGGTCGCCGTACCGGTGGTCGCCGTGACGGGTCCGGCCGAGTCGGTGCCCGGGGCGGCAGCCGCTCCGGTGCCAGGAGCCGTGGCGGCAGGCGCCCCGGTGCCGGGAGCCGGGGTGGCGGGCGTGGCCTGGTGATGCAGGGTGATCATGTCGCGGGTACGGCCCGCGCCGACGGCGTCGGCGTCCGCGTCGGTCCCGCCGAGGTCGGCCGGCAGGTCCCGCAGCAGTACGAGGAGTTCTTCAGCCGACGGGCGCCCCTCGGGCTCCTTGTCCAGACACGGCTCGACGACCTCGCGCAGAGCCACCGGCACGGCGCCCAGCGAGGGCTCGTCGTGCACCACCTGGTACGCGGTCATGTACGGGCTGTCCGCGTCGAAGGGCCCATGACCCGTCGCGGAGTACACCAGCAGCGTCCCCAGCGAGAAGACATCCGACCCCGGGCCCACACCACGCGGCGCCTGCAACTGCTCCGGCGACATGAAAGGCGGCGTCCCGATGACCCGCCCCGTCATCGTCAGCGTCTGCTGGTCGATGGCGCGCGAGATGCCGAAGTCGATGACGCGGGGACCCTCGGGCGAGAGCACGACGTTCGAGGGCTTCAGGTCACGGTGGACGACGCCCACCCGGTGGATGTCGCGCAGCGCCTCGGCCAGCCCGATGGCGAGCCTCCGCAGTTCAGCCCCGTTCAGCGGGCCGTCCGTCGCGATGCGCTGGGCGAGCGTCTGCCCCTCGATATACGTCGTCGCCATCCACGGCTGCGGGGCCTCGGGCGCGGCGTCGACCACGGCGGCGGTGAACGCGCCGCTCACCCGCCTCGCCGCCGCGACCTCCTGCCGGAAGCGGATACGGAACTCGTCGTCCCCCGCGAACTGCTGGTGGATCAGCTTGATCGCGACAGGACGCCCGGAGCTCGTACGGGCCAGAAAGACCGTGCCCATGCCACCCGAGCCGAGTCGGGCCTCAAGCGGATAACCGCCGATCTCGGCCGGATCACCTTCGCGCAGCGACACTCTTCCCGACCTCCCGTCTCCCGTGCACACCGGCCACCCGGTTCCGCGTACCTGTCCTGCACACAAACTAGCCGCAGGAAGGTACGGGGAAGCAATGCGGGTGACCGTCCGGGACAGCCCAGCCGCATATGACGCCCGGGATCTTGCCTGTTCGGGGCCGCCTGCCTCCCTTGGGACAGAAGGACTTGAGGGCAACCGGATTCCGCCGGGTTCAGTCGGCCGGATTCAGTTTCTGTCGGGTTCAGTTTCTGTCAGGTTCACTTTCTGCCGGGTTCAGTCTCTGCCGGGACCTGCCGGCCGGATTCAGCCGGAAGGGGCGTGGACCCGCCGCGGTCAGACGCAGGCCGGGCACAGACCGCGGTAGGTGATCTCCACCGAGCCGACGGCGAACCCGAACCGCTCGGCATCGGGCAGGTCGCCGAGGGCGTCGCCGGCCGGGTGGACGTCGCGGACCGTGCCGCAGCCGGAGCACACCAGATGCTGATGAGGGCGGCGCGCGTTCGGGTCGTACCGCTTGGCCCGGCCCACCGTGGAGACCTCAAGCACCTCGCCGAGCGCGACGAGTTCCCCCAGCGTGTTGTAGACGGTCGCCCGGGAGATCTCGGGCAGTCGCGCGGCGGCCCGCAGATGCACCTCGTCCGCCGTCAGGTGCACATGGTCGCCGTCGAGGACCTCCGCGACGACACGCCGCTGCGAGGTCAACCGCCAGTCACGGCCGCGCAGGCGTTGAAGGAGGTCGCTCATCTCGTTTCACCCGCTCCGCTCCACGGGGGACACGCGGCCCCGCGAAGGATCCGACGACGCCGCACCCCGGTCTTTTTATGGTTTTAGCGCACTTCTTGACTTGGACGAAGTCCATCGTAGGATCGATCCCGGCGACATCCAAGAGACAGGAAGACTCCGGTACGGCAGCAGAGACACATGACGGGACACCGCCGGTCGACCGCGCAGTGCCACCCGCCGGCCCAGCATCGTCCTCGTCGCACCGCCCGGGACCGTCCGGTCCGGTGGTCCGTGAGGCGCCCGGTCGGCCCGCGCGAGGCCCTGCACCACAGCGTGCCCCTTCTGCACGGCCCGAATCCTCCTCCCCCGTTCAGCGCCCCACGACCCGCCGGGTCCGGAAGGATTGCCATGACCGAGAACCACGAGTCGCATGTCTTCGACCCCGTCACCCCGGATTCGCCCGAAACGGCCATACCCGAGGTGCCCGAGGCACAAGCGAGCGGCTGCCCCGTGGCCCACGGCCGCGCGGCGCACCCCACCCAGGGCGGCGGGAACCGCCAGTGGTGGCCGGACCGCCTCAACCTGAAGATCCTCGCCAAGAACCCCGCCGTGGCGAACCCGCTCGGTGCGGACTTCGACTACGCGGCCGCGTTCCAGGCGCTCGACCTGCCCACGGTGAAGCAGGACATCGCCGCGGTCCTCACCACGTCGCAGGACTGGTGGCCGGCCGACTTCGGCAACTACGGGCCCCTGATGATCCGGATGGCCTGGCACAGCGCCGGCACGTACCGCATCAGTGACGGCCGCGGTGGCGCGGGCGCCGGTCAGCAGCGCTTCGCCCCGTTGAACAGCTGGCCGGACAACGGCAACCTGGACAAGGCCCGCCGTCTGCTGTGGCCGGTCAAGAAGAAGTACGGCCAGGCGCTCTCCTGGGCCGACCTGCTGATCCTCACCGGCAACGTCGCGCTGGAGACCATGGGCCTCAAGACCTTCGGCTTCGCCGGTGGCCGCGAGGACGTCTGGGAGTCGGAGGAGGACGTCTACTGGGGCCCGGAGACCACCTGGCTCGACGACGAGCGCTATACCGGCGACCGTGAGCTGGAGAATCCGCTCGGCGCGGTCCAGATGGGCCTGATCTACGTCAACCCCGAGGGCCCCAACGGCAATCCGGACCCGGTCGCGGCAGCCCGCGACATCCGCGAGACCTTCCGCCGGATGGCGATGAACGACGAGGAGACCGTCGCGCTCATAGCCGGTGGTCACACCTTCGGCAAGACGCACGGCGCGGGCCCGGCCGAGAGCGTCGGCGCGGACCCCGAGGGCGCCCCGCTGGAGGAGCAGGGCCTGGGCTGGCGCAACTCGTACGGGACGGGCAAGGGCGGGGACGCCATCACCAGCGGTCTTGAGGTGACCTGGACCAGCACCCCGACCAAGTGGGGCAACGAGTTCTTCCACAACCTCTTCGCCTACGAGTACGAGCTGACCAAGTCCCCGGCCGGCGCCCACCAGTGGGTCGCCAAGGACGCGGAGGCGACCGTCCCGGACGCGCACGACGCGTCGAAGAAGCACAAGCCGCAGATGCTCACCACCGACCTGTCGCTGCGCTTCGACCCGGCCTACGAGCAGATCTCGCGCCGCTTCCAGGCGAACCCGGACGAGTTCGCGGACGCCTTCGCGCGTGCCTGGTACAAGCTGACGCACCGTGACATGGGCCCGATCCAGCGCTACCTGGGCCCGGAGGTCCCCTCCGAGGTGCTGCTGTGGCAGGACCCGCTGCCCGCGCGCACCGGTGAGCCGCTGGACGCCGCGGAGATCACCGCGCTCAAGGAGCAGGTACACGCCACGGACCTGACGGTGGCACAGCTGGTCTCGGCCGCCTGGGCCTCGGCCGCGTCCTTCCGCGGCAGCGACAAGCGTGGCGGTGCCAACGGCGCCCGGATCCGTCTGGAGCCGCAGCGCGGCTGGGAGGCGAACGACCCGGACGAGCTGGCCCAGGTCCTGCGCGCGCTGGAAGGTGTGCAGGAATCCTTCAACGCCAAGGGCGGCAAGCAGGTTTCACTGGCCGACCTGATCGTGCTCGCGGGCAACGCGGCCGTCGAGCGGGCGGCCGCGGACGCCGGCGTCGAGGTACAGGTGCCGTTCACCCCGGGCCGGGTCGACGCCACGCAGGACCAGACGGACGTCGAGTCCTTCGCCGCGCTGGAACCCGCGTACGACGGCTTCCGCAACTACGCCGGCAAGAGCAGCCGCCTGCCCGCCGAGTATCTACTCCTCGACCGGGCCAACCTGCTGACGCTGAGCGCCCCGGAGACCACGGTCCTGGTCGGCGGTCTGCGGGTGCTGGGCGCCAACACCGGCGGCTCGGAACACGGCGTCCTCACCGACCGTCCCGGCACGCTGACCAACGACTTCTTCGTGAACCTGCTCGACATGGACCTCACCTGGAAGTCGACGACGTCGGCGCAGGACGAGTTCGAGGCCCGCGACGCGTCCGGCCAGGTCAAGTGGACCGGCACCCGCGCCGACCTGGTCTTCGGCTCCAACTCCGAACTCCGTGCCCTCGCCGAGGTCTACGCGAGCGACGACGCGAAGCAGAAGTTCGTGACGGACTTCGTCGCGGCCTGGGCCAAGGTCATGGACCTGGACCGCTTCGACCTGGTCTGATCCCGCCCGGCCGGAGCCGCTCCAGGGGCTGACCGGCACACTCCGGCTGTGGGGCCGGTGCGCACACGCACCGGCCCCACAGCCGCACCCGCACCACATGAGCCGGGGCGACCTCGACGGAGGCCGAGGACTACTTGCCGGCGCTCTGCTCGTAGAGATCGCCCTCGTAGTAGTCGCTGGGATCCGGGTTGTCATCCAGCTGCTTGTTCCGGACGAAGAACTCGCCCAGCTTCTTCAGCCACTGGTTCACCTCACCGCTCTTGGTCTTCGCGGCCAGGTCCGCGGTGGAGAGGGTCTCCACATGAGAGGCGTCGGACTTGGCCTGGGCTTCGGTGACCTGGAGCATCTTGGCGGTGAGTGCGATGGACTCCTCCGGGTGCTGCTTGCGCCAGTCGTTGGCCTGCTGCAGCACCTTGATCACCTTGCTGTTCTTCGCCTTGGGCACCTTGGTGCCGGCGACGAACGCGGTGGGGAAGGCGCCCCCGGTCTCCTTGGTACTGGCTATCTCCGTAAGGCCCGGGACTTTCTTCCTGATGGTGTCGATGGCGGGGTAGAAGAAGCCGGCGCCGTCGATCTTCCCCGAGGAGAAGGCGGAGACGATGGTGGACGGGTCCATGTTGACCTTGTCGATGTCCTTCACGCTCATCCCGGCCTTCGCCAGGGCGATGTTGAGGACCATGTCACCGGAGGTGCCCTCGGGTACGCCGACCCGTTTGCCCTTGAGGTCCTTCATGGAGTTCATGCCGGGCCGGCCGATGACCCGGTCGGCGTAGGTGAGGGTGTCGATGGCGATGACCTTGGCCTTGCCGGAGGCCGGCAGCCACATCGCACCGGGGCCGATGTATCCGTAGTCGAGGTCACCGGCGCTGAGCGCCTGGACCTGCACGGGACCGTTGTTGAACGACTTCACGTGTGGGGTCAGGCCCGCCTTCTTCCACAGCCCCTGCTTGTCGGCGATCGCCAGCAGACTGGCCCCGTTGTAGTCGCCGATGTAGCCGAACCGAACCGTGCTGTTGTTCTCGGATGCGCTGTCGGAGCAGGCGCCGAGGGACAGCGAGAGCATGAACGCGAGGGGCAGCGCCGTGACGGCGTGCCTGATCGGCTTTCTGGGCATGCGGAAATTTCCTCTCGGGGCGGTGCGCCGGTCGATTCTGCGAAGTTCCTGGTACGGAGGCCCCGGGTGCGGGCCCTGCGACGACGGATCAGGCCGCCCGGGCCGGGGCTTCCTGGTGGTACACGGCAGTCCACACTTTGTTGCGGATGTGCAGGAACTCGGGCGAGAGCCGGATCTCCTCGGTACGGGGATAGGGCAGATCCACGTCGATCACACGATGGATACGGCCGGGCCTGGCGGCCATGACGACGACCCGGCCGGCCAGATAGACGGCTTCGTCCACGTCGTGGGTGATGAACAGCACGGTGCGCTTCTCCTGGCTCCAGGTCCGCAGCAGCTGGTCCTGCAGCTGCACCCGGGTCAGGGCATCGAGCGCCCCGAAAGGCTCGTCCATCAGCAGCACTTGGGGGTCGACCGCATAGGCACGGGCGATGGCGCAGCGCTGTTTCATTCCGCCGGAGAGCGTCTTGGGCAGGGCCTCGGCGAACTCGTTGAGACCGACGAGGCTGATGGCCTGCTCGGCGCGCCGGTGCCGTTCGGCGGCGGGCACCGAGGCGATCCTGAGCCCGAACTCCACGTTCTGCCGTACGGTCAGCCAGGGGAAGAGTGCGTACTGCTGGAAGATGACTCCCCGGTCGGGGCCGGGTCCTGACACCGGCGCCCCGTCGACCAGGACAGTGCCCGAGTCGGGCTCCTGCAGCCCTGCGACCATGCTCATCAGGGTGGACTTGCCGCAGCCGGACGGCCCCACGACCGTGACGAACTCCTGGTCCGCGATGTCCAGGCTCACTCCGTCGAGCGCGCTGAAGGACGCGCCCTTCAACGGGAAGGTCTTCACCACGTCACGGAGGGTGATCTTGCTGTTCATCGTCGCTCCTGCCAGCCGGTGAGACGTCGCTCGGCCAGCAGCAGCAGCCGGTCCATGACGAGCCCGAGTACGCCGATCGTGATGAGGGACACGAAGACCGCGTCCATGTCGAACCAGGTGGACGCCTTCTGCATCCGGTATCCCAACCCCTCCTGCGCGCCGATGAGTTCGGCGGCGACCACGGTGGCCCAGGACGCGCCGAGGCCGATCCGCATGCCCACCAGGATGAACGGAGTGGACGCCGGGACGACCACCTTGGCGAAGATGGTGCGGTCCGACGCGCCGAGCACCCGGGCCGCGTTGATGAGTGTGCGGTCGACGTCGATGACGCCCTGGAACGAGGAGAGGACGCAGGACATGAAGGAGGCCAGGAAGATCACGGCGATCTTCGGCACCTCGCCGATCCCCAGCAGCACGACCGCCAGCGGAATGAGCGCGAGTGGCGGGATGGTACGGAAGAACTGGATGTACGGCTCGATCAGGGCACGTGCGACGGGGTACCAGCCCATGAGGAAGCCGACCGGGATGGCCACCGCCACGCCGAGGGCATAGCCGAGGAGGACCCGGCGCAGGCTGGCGAACGTATCGGACGCGAGGGTGCCGTCGGAGATCATGGTGCCGGCCTTCTCCGCCACCCCCAGCGGCGCGGGCAGGTTCTCGACCAGCCCCAGAGCGGCCACGGCTGCCCAGACGGCGATGCCTGCCACCACCGCGACGGCGTTGAGGAGCAGGGGTCGGTGCCGGGAACGGCGCGGTTGCTGCTGCCGCCCTTCGGCGGCGGATTTCTCGGCGGGAGCGATCACAGCCATGGGTTCCTCGCTGGTGGCTTCACGCGTTCTCCTCGGGGACGGGCTGCGGGTAGTGGGTGAGCAGGGGGGATTCATGAAGAACGAGGGCGATACCGCCCAGCGCGCTGCCCGCGTCGCCGAACGTCGCGCGCCGTACGTCCACATGAGGGCGGGCCATCGGCATCAGCTGCTGCCGCAGGGCTCGTTCGACCGGCTCCAACAGCGCGGTTCCGGCCTCCGCCAGTTCGCCGCCGACGACGACGATGCCCGGCCCGACCGCATGGCAGACCGCGGCCAGCACCCCGCCGACCTCGCTGCCGACGCGTTCCAGCACCTCCAGGGCGGACGGTTCGCCGGCAGCGGCGGCGTCGAGGAACTCGGTGATGTCGTCGGCCCGGCCGCCGGCTTCGCGGTAGCGGTGCAGAACCGCGTCGAGCGAGGCACGGGTCTCCAGACATCCGGTCCCGCCGCAGCCGCATGGTCTGCCGGCCGTGTCCACGGTGATGTGCCCGAACTCACCGGACAGACCGTTACGGCCGCGGTGCAGCGCTCCGCCCACCACCAGCCCGCCGCCGACGCCGTGTGACAACCGCAGGTAGAGCACGTCGTTGCTGTCCGCCGCCGCACCCCACACCGCCTCGGCGAGCGCCGCGAGCCGGGTGTTGTTGTCCAGGAGGACCGGCACACCGAACTGCTCGCGCAGCAGGTCCGGCAGGCCATCGATGCCCTGCGCACGTGCGTTTCCGCTGCCGGGGTCGGTGATCGGTCCGACCACACCGACGCCGATCGCACTGAGTGCGTCGAGCTGGACGGTCGCAGACGTGGTGAGAAGACGTCCGGCGATAGCGACCCGATCGGGCCAGGACAGGTCCGCGGCATGCGCCTCGCTCGACGAACCGACCACCTCGTGTGCGAAGTTGACGGCCGCGACGTGCACGGAACGGCGTGCGAAGTCGATGCCGACCGCCTCGCCCGCTGCCGGATTGAGGCTGAGCTTCTCGACCGGCCGGCCGCGCTTGCGGACCTCGACGTGCGGTGTGCCGGTGACCACGGAGCCATGACCCACCAGTCCGGCGAGGATGTCGTGAAGCGTGGTGCGGGACAACCCGCTGCGATCGCCCAACTCGGCCCGGCTCAGCGGGCCGTGCCTGCGGAGCAGCCCGAGAACCGCTTGCTCATGGCTGCGGCGGAGGCGCGTCAGCGGACCGTCTTGTTCGTGCATGCAGGACAGCATGTGAGTGCCGGGTATTTTCGTCAATAACTCGAAACAAATTGTTCATATGAACGCTCTGTGTCAACAGCCGCCGCAACGGCTCCACCCTGACCTGCCCACATGTATGGTGCGGACACGCCCGGCACCCAGCCCGGCGGCCTTTTCAGCAACGCGTAACGGTGCGCGCGGTCCACAGCGGGGTCCCCCACGCGATTTGCGTTCACCCTCTTGACTTAAATCCCCGCCGGGCCGGAACATGCGTCGCACGGCACCGTCGAGCACGCAGTCGCACACGCACCGGAAGCCGCGTCGGCCATCCCGAAGCGGCATCTGTCGAGGCGTCAGGGCGGCGTGCCCGCAATGCCGACGTCCGATGCGTCCGCCCGTCCCGGGCCGGCGTGCGAGCCGGACCGACCCGAAAGGCCCTCCGTGCGCCGCAACATGCTCTTCCTGATGACCGACCAGCACCGGGTGGACACCCTGGGCGCATACGGCAATCCGCATACGCACACCCCGAACCTCGACCGGCTCGCGGACGAGGGAACGCGGTTCGACAGGTTCTACACCCCGACCGCGATCTGCACCCCGGCGCGCGCTAGCCTGCTCACCGGGGCGGCTCCGTTCCGGCACAAACTACTGGCCAACTACGAACGTAACGTCGGCTATCTGGAGGATCTCTCCGAGGGCCAGTTCACCTTCTCCGAGCAACTGCGCTCCGAGGGCTACAACCTGGGGCTGCTCGGCAAATGGCACGGCGGCGTACGGCGCACCGCAGCCGACTACGGCTTCGAGGGCCCCGACCTGGCCGGCTGGCACAACCCCGTGGACCACCCCGACTACCTCGCGTATCTGGCGGAGAACGGCCTGCCCCCGTACCGCATCACGGATCCGGTGCGGGGCACCACACCCAACGGCAGCCCGGGAAACCTCCTGGCCGCCCGCCTCCACCAGCCGGTGGAAGCCACCTTCGAGTACTACCTCGCCACGCGCGCCATCGAGATGCTCCAGCGCTTCGCCGCGCAGGAGGACCACGGTGACGGGGCACCGTTCTTCCTGGCCACCCACTTCTTCGGCCCCCATCTGCCGTACATCCTCCCGGACGCGTACTACGACATGTACGACCCCGGGCTGGTCGAACTGCCCGCCTCCATGGGCGAGACCTTCGCGGCGAAACCGGCCGTCCAGCGGAACTACAGCAAGCTGTGGGCCTTCGACACCATGGCGCTGGAGGAGTCACGGAAGCTGATCGCCGTCTACTGGGGTTACGTCACGCTCGTCGACGAGCAGATCGGCCGCATTCTCGACGCCATGCGTGAACTGGGCCTCGACGACCAGACGGCGGTCTTCTTCACCGCCGACCACGGCGAGTTCACCGGAGCCCACCGGCTGCACGACAAGGGGCCTGCCATGTACGAGGACATCTACCGCATCCCCGGTCTGCTGAAGGTACCGGGTGCCCCGCGGGGCCAGGTGCGCGAGGAGTTCGTCTCCCTCACCGACTGCACCGCCACCATCCTCGACCTGGCGGGCAGCGCGACCGGGCCGGCCGTGGACAGCCGCAGCCTGCTGCCCCTCGTACGGGGTGAGCACCCGCAGTGGGACGAGCACCACCTCGCCGAGTTCCACGGTCACCACTTCCCGTACCCGCAGCGGATGTTGCGCACCAGAACCCACAAGCTGGTGATCAACCCGGAGTCCTGCAACGAGCTGTACGACCTCGATGCCGATCCCGACGAGCTGCACAACCGCTACGACGAGCCGGAACTGCTCGGCGTACGCACGGCACTGACCCGGCGGCTGTACGACCTGCTCCGCGAACGTGGCGACAATTTCTACCACTGGATGACGCCGATGTACGACGTCGAGACGGACTACGACACCACACTGTCCGCCTTCGAATCCGACGGCCCCGAAGCTCACTCCGGGGCCGGACAGCCATGAACCGCATGCCGACAGACCGCCACAAGCCTTGACGACGAAGATGAAGAAGACGAAGGGGACAGCCCGATGGAGAGACCCGAGAACGCAATACACATCGGCCGCCGGTCGATACTGACCGGCGTGGCCGGATCCCTGGGGGTGGCCGCGCTGCCTACGGCCACCGCCGAGGCGCTGCCCGCGCACACACCGTCGCACCCGAAGAGCCACTACCCGTCGAACCGCCCCGAGCCGGATTCGTACGGACTCGCCGACCCCGGCCACGACTTGTGGCCGCGCGAGGACAACTCCTTCGTCCTCCCCCTGGAACTCCGCCCCAGAGACCATGAGTTGGGGCGCGTCTGGATGCGCGACACCTACGTCAACTGCTTCGTCGTCGACGGCCGCCCGCTCTACGTCGCCACCGGCACCACCCGCGTGCCCGGCCTCCCGGTGGCCGGCCCCTGGAACGACGGCATCTTCGTGTGGACAGCACGGTCCCTGCACGGCCCCTGGCGGCTGGCCGACACCACCGGTTTCCGCCCCGGCGCCGAGCGCGGCAAGGTGTGGTCGCCCGAGTTCGTCGACGAGAACCGTCCCGGCCGCACGGTCGTCGCCCCGTGGCAGGAGTACTGGTACGACGACCAGTTCGGCAAGCGGGGCGAGGCGTGGGCGCCCGAACTGCACTACTTCCGCGGCAAGTGGTACCTCGTCGCGTGCATGGGCGACCACTCCCAGAAGGTCGGCTCCTTCCTGCTGGTGAGCGACGGCGGGGTCGCGGGCCCGTACCGCCTCGCCGAAGGCAACCTCAAAAAGCCCTTCGGCGATTCGTTCATCGGCGGGCCCTCGTTCATCAAACCCGGTGCGTACTTCCACATCGACGGCAGCCTCTTCTCGGAAGGGGCCGACGCGTGGCTGGTGCTGCACAACAACCTCTACGCCAAGTTCCGCGACGACATGGAGGACATCGTCCCGACGACGAACCTCCCGGCCTTCCAGCAGAAGCCGTACACACCGGAGCCGTACCTCGAAGGCGCCTACGTCTTCAAGCACGGCCGCAAGTACTACCTGGTGCAGTCCGCGTGGGACCGCACCTCGATCGACGCCTACGGCAGCCCCCGCTACGCCTATGACGTGCCGGGCACCGGCCGCACGCAGTACCAGTACGACGCGGTCGTCGCCGTCGCCGACCGTTTCGAAGGACCGTACTCCGAGCGCTGGACCGCGGGCGTGGGCGCCGGGCACAACAACTTCTTCACGGACCGCGACGGAGACCTGTGGGCGACCTTCTTCCGCAATCCGGCCTCCGGTTACTGGTCCGACCCGTCCCGCACGGGCGATGCCGCGGTGGCCGGCGTCGTACGCCTGGAGTGGACCGGCCCGAAGGGCAACCGTCTGTACGTACGGCGCCAGAACTGACACACCGGTCGCGGTGAGGAGCGCCGCGGCTCCCCCTCGCGCCCTCGGCAAACACGCAGGTCAGACAGGGGCGGCCCGGCATGAGGGCCGACCCCGTCGGCGTGGGCGTCGCGGGGGGGGGCCACCGGAGCGGCTCACTGACCGGGGAAGCTCAGCCGCACGTGACGGTCGCTGGTGTCCCGTTGGCGTCCACCAACCTCCGCTAAGGCAACGCCCGGCTACCCGGATTGCGGCGGGCAGTAGCCTGCTGCCGTGGCCATCCTCCCGGGAAGACGACGGCAGCTGGAGCACGAACGAGGCATGCGGAAGTTGGCCATGGCCGGTCCGACTCACTGACATCACGACGCCGCTTCCAGACACTCGATTGAGCGTGTCCGGCGGAAGGGGATGCCGTCGGGAACGTCGGTGAGCCAGGAGCCGTCGCCCAGGGAACCAGTTCTTAGGGGTTGGTCACGTCGACGGCAATCTCGCCGCTTACCGTGCCCGTGTGCACGTCGGTCAGGTCGTAGCGAACCCATTCCTCCTCGTCTGGGCCCTCGCCGCCCAAGATGACGACGGCTTCCCGCTCGGCTCTACACCCCACGGTGGAGGTCCTGCAAAGCCGGGAAGTTCCCACATGGACGCCAGCGCGTAACGCACCGAAAAGGAATTCCCGCCAGATATGTTCTTGCAGGACTTCTGCGTGGGGTGACGGCAGTAGTTGACGGCGAGGTCAGCGGATGAGGGCGGGGCAAGCCCGTACGCTGGCGGTCCCCAGCAGTACGCCCATTACCTGGAGAACACTGATCACTTCGAAATCGAACTCGTCGCCGCTACTCTCGGACCCCGCCTCCGTGCTGAGTGCCAACAGACGGCCAGCTGGAGCTGAGACCTCCTCCGCCGCGGAAAGCGGAGCAGGGCCTGGCGAGGTACGCGGCGGCCGAGTCGACGAACCGGACCTCGGCTGAGCGAACCGCGTCCTGCTCGGCTTCCAGCCTTTGACGTGGAATGCGTCCCGTAGCTCTTTCAGCCGGGCGTCGCTCTCTCGCGGACCCACAGACTCTGCTGTGGTTGGAGCCGACAGCTGCCAGCGTGGTCCCCACGCCCAGGCCGTTCCGCCCCACGGCATTGCGGTTGTCGAGGGGCGGAACGTTTCGAGACTCCCGCAGGGTCAGACCGCGTTCAGCAGTCCAGAAGGCGCTGGCGGAGGCGCGGTCAGGTCACTGAGCGTCGGCGACGTCGCTGATGCCGTCGTCGAAAATCACGGTCAGGGGTTCGGCGCCGGTCCGGCTGGTGGTGGTGAGGTCATGCGCCAGCCGCTCATACACGGCGCCGGACAGCGCCCAGGTGCCGTCGTCCTTCCCGTATTCCGCGCTCTTGGTCCGAGTGCTACTCATGGCGATCAGCACGCCGATGATGGAACGGCCGGACAGAGTGATCCGCCGTCGGTCGTGTCCCTCCTCGGAGGGCGCGGCTGGGGCACGGAAGTGAGGGATGTTCGCGGCGTGTTCCTGGATGAAGTCCCACATGTCGCGGTGGCAGACCAAGTGCACCGTGCCTACGGTCGCTGCCCTGGCGAGCACGATGTCATGGTCGGCAAGGCGACTTTGCGACGCGGTGAGGCCGCCCTTCCCGGGCTCTTCCTCCGAGCTTGGTGCGTTGGCGGCTGCCTCGGTGGCGGCCCGCCGGTGAGCAGCGAACTCGGGTTCGGCGCCGTCCTCGGGCCGGCCAGGTTCAGACGTAACCGCACCGCTGGTCTCGGAGTCTTCGTCCGTAGGGGCGGAGGCGTCCGGCTCCTGCTACGGGGAGCCAGTGTCGGCGAACCCGCCCTGTTCAGACTGGACAGGCTCCGGCCGCTCCGGTGACAGCGCCTGCTCTCGGTCTGGATATGCGACGGCGGTCGGAGACTCGGGCAGGCGGGCGAAGAGCTCCCCTACCGCTGCCCGTAGTTCGTGGACGACGCGCGCCAGGTCGGCAACGTCCTGGCGCAGCCCGGGGAGCGACTTGTTGATCTCTGAGAGCGACGTAGAGGCGCTGTTGACGCGGCTGCGTGTCTCGCGGTTATCAACATGGAGCTCGTTGACCTGAGTGGTCACCGTCTCGGTGATCTCACGGCGCGAGGTCTCAACACGCTCCCCAAGCGTGGTGACTTGCTCCTCCAGCGCCCGCCGGGTGTCCAAAAGGGCAGTCATCAGATCGTTACGATTCACGAGTCCCCCACAGATTAAGTGATCAATCGGATTCGCTGCGTAGTATCACCAGATAGGAGCGACGTGGTGGGCCGCATGAAACGGTCTGGCTTGAAGGATTCGAGCAAGGGCTGAAAGGCGCGGAGGGAAAGGGCCAGCTGTTCGAAGCCCTTCGCTCAGATCGCCGGTGATGGCAGTCCCCCTGGGCTCCGTGTGGGCTTTGTCGGTGTCCTGGTGAAGAGGGCTAACGCTATGGATATTCCTTGAACCACGTGTCTTTCGCCACTGCGCGGGGCACACCGGTCGACCAACCAACCTCACCCGCACCTTCACCGTGCTTCTCCGCAAGGCTGGCCTTCGCCACGTCCGCCTCCAGCGAGACGCTCTCGACTCCCTCGGCCGCGCCCTCCACGACCCCACCCACCATCCGGCCCGACGACGGCCACGAACCACCACGTCCTGCAGCACCCGTCCGCTGACATTGCCGTCAACTACTGCCGCCAGACACCCCAGGGGCCCCGCCGGAAGCACATTCCGGTGGGCCCCTGGGCTCAGCGGAGAAGATTTTGTAATCCGTTTCGTGGACAGAATTCTCGAAGGCGTTTCTTTGCAACCGTTACTCGTAAGTTACGGCAGCCCGAAATATTGCTGCGATCATTGCCCAGCTCGGCGACTCGGGAACTGGTTCTCCGATGACATTCTTAAAGAACCCGTCCATCGCACTTGTCCAGCGGGCAGAAGCATCTACGAAATCCGTGGTCAAAGGATTCTCCAATGCGATGCGCCCGTCGCCGATGGCCCTTGCCAAATTCTGCAAGTACCCGGCAAGATCATCCTTCGACTTGATCTCGTTCAGCTGTGCATCGGGCCAGCTCATGAGGCCCACTCCACTGGGTCGAAGTGATTGATCACAATCGACCTCCCTTCGTTTTTTGTCGTGAACTTCCAGGATTAAGCTGCAACTTCTTCTGGGGTGGCCATCCTGAAGGGCATCCGAATTCCAGCCTTTTGGAAGGCAACCAAACGCCGATTGTCAAGTGTATGGAGGTTCCCGTTCTTATAGTGGAGGCGCATAGTCGGCAAATCCTCCGGCTTTACATAGCCTGAACGCAAACCGGCCGCAGTTTGCTTAATAGTCTCGCCGTTGCTGAAGCGCGGACTAACCGTATCCTGCGAGAATCTCACCAGCTTGGGGTCGATTGTTCCATTGCAGTTATGGACGAGAACCGGCGTAGCCCCCGCCAGCACGTAGTACGTGTGCTACGCGAAGCCTTCGACCTGCTTTTTCGCAGCTCAAGTGCGGTTTGCTGGTCCGGTGAAGTGCGTGGGCGTCCGTGGTTGTGCGGGGTTGTTGCCGTCGCTACTGCCGTCAGACGGTTCAGCCCAGGTACGGCTTCTCGCGCTGTTCCAGGAAGTGCTGGAGCCTGAGTCGTTGGGTGTGGTGCATCGGCAACTGCTCGATCTCTTCCGGCGGCACGAACCGGAGCTCGGTGGACTCGTCGGAGATCTCCAGCCGGCCGCCGCTGATGCGGGCGGTGAAGCAGACGTTGAACTGTCGCCGGACCTCGGCGTCGGCGTAGGCGATGATGTATTTCGGGTCGGTGTAGGTGCCGACCAGGCCGGTGATCTCCACGTCGAGGCCGGTCTCCTCTTTGACCTCGCGGACGGCCGTGCCTGGCAGGGAGTCGGTGAGGTCCATGCCGCCTCCGGGCAGGGCCCATAGGTCGTTGTCGCGACTGCGCTGGAGGAGGATGCGCCCGTGGTCGTCGGTGACGACGGCGGACGCGGCGACGACCATGCTGTTCGGCTTGGGCGCATTCGGGTCGTTGTAGTACTCGGTGCGGGCCACGGTCAGCCTTCCTCTCTTACGGGGGTTGCCGTCGCCCACACGGCGTAGAAGCTGTCGGCGTAGGTGTCGAACATGCCGCCTGTCTCGTGTCGGCGAAGATGCCACACGGGGGCTGCGTAGGCGTTGACGCCCCAGACGTGGGCGTTGACGAGTTGCTGGTCGTCGGCGCGGTAGAGGGAGTTGTAGAGCGTGGTGCTGTGGGTGTGGACTTCGATGCCGGGGGTGTCGGCGAGCGGCTTGTAGTGCATGAGGGCGAGGCGGCAGCGAGTCGGCTGGGGCCAGCAGTTCGACGTACGCGAGATCGCCGCCTTCGGCACCGACGCCGAACTGACCGATCAGGCGGTTGCTGCCTACGTGGCCAAGTACGCCACCAAGTCCGCCGAAGCCTCCGGCACCCTCGACCGCGCCCTGTTCTGCCGCCCCTGCCAGGGACGCGGCGCCACCCTCCTGCCCCACGGCACCCCGCTCCCCTGCACAGCCTGCGACGGCACCGGACAGGCCCAGCCGCTGCCCCGCCTCGCCGTCGCCCGACACGTCCGGCAGATGATCCGCACCTGCTGGGAGCTCGGCCGCCTGCCGGAGTTCGCCCATCTCAAGCTCTGGAAGTGGGCCCACATGCTCGGCTTCCGAGGCCACTTCTCCACCAGATCCCGCGCCTACTCCACCACCCTCGGCGCGCTGCGCGACGCCCGCCGCGCCTGGCGCACCGAACAGGCCCACGCCCACGCCAACCTACCTGAGCACGACCCGACGAGCACCCTCGTCGTCGGCCACTGGGACTACCTCGGCTCGGGCTACAGCCCCGGCGCAGCCCTCCTCGCGGCCGACGTCTGGCATCGCAAGGAACTGGAACGGCAGTTCATGGCCGAAGGGACCTGATGGCCTCGCTCCCGTCCACCGTTCTCCACGCAGAGGCGGCACCGGCGCTAGATCTGCTGACGGTGCCCCAGGTGATGGCCCGCCTCTAACTCGGCCGCTCCGCCGTCTACGACCTCCTCCGCACCGGCCAACTCGCCTCCATCACCCTCGGCCGCGCCCGCCGCATCCCCACCCACGCCCTCACCGACTTCATCCACACCCGCTCCCGCGCCAACGGCGACGGAACCGTCTACCAGCGCAAGGACCACCGTTGGGAAGCCGCCGGTTACGTCCTCGCCCCCGGCAACACCCGCAAGCGCATCCGCGTCTACGGCACCACTCGCAAGAAAGCCCTAGCCAAGCTCACCGAGAAGATCGCCACCAGCAACCTCGGCCTGCCCGGCCGACAGCACCGTCAGTGCGTACCTGACGTACTGGCTCAACGGCGTCGCCGTCCACCAGGTACGGGAGAACACCCACACCCGCTACGCCGCCTGCGTCCGCCTCCACCTCATCCCCGGCCTCGGCGCCAAGAAGCTCGCCCGGCTCACAGCCCGCGACGTCCGCACCTTCCTCGACCGCCTCCGCGTCGCCTGCCAGTGCTGCGACCAGGGAAGGGACACTGCCCGGCGACAGTGCTGCGCCATCGGCGAGTGCTGCGACAAGCGGCTCTCCCCACTGACCGCGACCCACGTACACTCGGTCCTCAAGTCCGCCCTGGAGCACGCCGTCCGCGAGGACGACCTGCCCCGCAACGTCGCCCGGAACATCAAGACCCCCGCTCCCCGCACTCGGCGCTTCAAGCCCTTCACAACGAGCGAGGCCCCGCAGTTCCTCCACGCAGCCATCGACGACCGGCTCCACGCGCTATACGAACTCGTCCTGCGCACTGGACTCCGCAAGGGCGAACTCCTCGGCCTGCACTGGGAAGACCTCGACCTCGACAGTGGCACCGCCAGCATCCACCGCTCCCTCCAGCGCACCCCTACCGGCGGCCTGACCATCCTTCACACCAAGACCCGCGCCTCCGAACGCCGCATTACCCTCCCCACCGAGTGCGTCAACTCCCCCAAGAACCACAGGGAACGACAGCAAAGAGAACAAGAAGCTGCCGGAACGAGTTGGACGGACAACGGCCTCGTCTTCACCAACCCCACCGGTAACCCCCTCGACCCCGCCAACCTCACCCGCCGTTTCCGCCGCCTCCTTCACAGGACAGGACTCCGGACGATCCGCTTCCACGACCTCCGACACTCGACCGCCGACCCTGCTCCTGGAGCGGGGCGTCGAACTCGTCGCCATCAAGGAACTCCTCGGGCACGCCCACATAGGCGTCACCGCCACCGTCTACGCCCACGTAAGGCTCCGCCTCCAACGCCAAGCCATCGACACACTGGGCAACGCCCTTGGCCCGACCGACGACGACCCCGACGACCCACTTGCAGGAGCCGTCGTCCGATGACGTTGCCGTCAGCGTTGCCGTCAACACGCGAGAAGTCCCACCGAAATGACCCTCCGGTGGGACTTCTGCTCATTCATTCAAAAATACCTCGATGGCCCTAGCCACCGACGCCGGGGTCGACTCGTCGTGCGGATCATCCATCCCGAGCATTGGTAGATCCAGCACCACGCTTGCCGAGTCTCCAAATTCATCCCTAACTGCCCTGAGGGACTGAAGCACGGCGTAGTAGGCGGGACTTATTTGCTCGAAGTCTTCCCTGATGGAGAATTCCCCATCTCGTTCAACGATCGGACGAAACGGCGGCACGACAATCCACTCCGGCAAGCCGTCGCCTTTCGAATTGGGCAAAGCCTGTGCCGCCTCCCTGTTCGGCCTACCGCCATAGCGATCGAATGCCCAAACTCCAGACATCACAAGCACGTCAGCCCGAAGTGAGCGGCTACTTTGGTTGGCGAACTCGATCGCCGTCGTTGCAGGCAGCAACCTCGACCAGAGGTCCAGGGTCGGCTGCTGGAGGGATGTCACGTAGATCTTCATCTACTCACCTACGGGATCGGCATGGAAGGAAGGATCCGGACTCGACCGATCGTACTCATTGAATCCTCCCAGAGCGCGAAGGCGTCGATTCCGCCACCCCCGTCCGCAAGATGCTCAATCCTGCTCTCCGCAGGAATATGTTCAGTTCTGATTACGCCACGCACCAACGTGTAAGCGCCCTCATCAGGGAACGTCGCATGGGCGGATTTAGCGTAGAGAGCTGCACCCTCTGGCGTTGAAGAGAAGTACTTCGACTCGATTCCGCGCGGATTCTGGAAACGTCGAGTGTCCATGAGTTGCTTCAACTCGTCATCCTTCACGGCGCGGTAGACATGTTGCTCACCGTCTTTGAGCTTACTCCCGCCGCAATTGTGGACGAGGACCGGTGTAGCCCCCGCCAGCACATAGTACGTATGCAGGCTGCCGATAGTGAGGTCGTAGGTAGTGGTGTTGGCGTGGTAAAGGCGGACGCCGGTGACCTTTGCCGTGCCGGTCGGGGACTGAAGGACGTCCCCCTGGTTGAGGTCCTCGGCGTCAACGAACGCGGCACGGGTCTTGTCGTAGAAGGGGTGGTGGAAGGTGGTGGTGAGGTGTTCGCCGTCCGCCACCGCTTCGTCGACCGCGGTCGACGCGGATGTCTGAGCCGACTGCACCTGACCGACAGCCGCGACCGTGGCCGTAGTCGAGGCGGGCTCTGTCGCGTGGTGCGCCGACAGGGCGCCCAGTACCGCGGCTGACGCCGCCAGGCCGAAGGCGGCCTTACGAACCGCCTTCCTCGCGACGCTCTTAGCCACCGAGTCCTTGCCCGATGCCGGTGTCGATGCGGATGCCGGCGTGTCCTTCGCCGCGGCAGCTCCGGCCGCCTTGACCGTCACGTCCACGAAGTCGTGGTCTGTGTGGGTCACGATCACCGCTGTGACCTTGTGCGCCTCGGTGCCCGACGTACCCGGCACCGAGTTGGCGATCGTGTCACCGACCTTGACCTGGGCGATGGCCTTCGATGTCCCGTTGGCCATCAGGACGTGCGTCCCGCCTGTGAAGCTGTGGACCGTTCCGCACCCCTCGGTCCGCGATCCTGCCGCTTCCTGCTCCCCTCGTGCCGTGGCCTCTGATGTCGCGTCCGCGGCCGCGGTCTCCTCGGCCTCCGATGCGCCCTTCCCGAACAACCCGCCGACGACCTTCATCGCCTTCGGCGCAGCCTTCGCCAGCAGCGAGCCGCCGATCTTGCCCAGCGCGCCGCCCAGTGCGCCCTCGATGCCGCCCTCGGCCGCCGAGCCGGCGAAGGCTCCGACGCTGCACGCGTCGCCGCCCTTCTGGGCACAGGCGAAGCCCTGCGTGACCAATGCTCCCGCCGCGCCTGCGGCTGCCGCGCAGCCGATCGTACCGACGCCCGCTGTCACGGCCTCGCAGCCCGCGAACACCGCTGTCGACACGACGAATGACGTGATCGCAGCCGCGTGGTGCTTGACGAAGGTGGCCGCTGTCTTCGCTGCCGTGACCGTGGCGTGGTAGGCGGTGCGTGCCGCCTGCTTCACGGCGTGTGCGGCCTTCTTGACGGCCTTCTTGACCGTGTGCACGGCCTTCTTCGCCGCGTGCACCACCCGGTGCACGACCTTCGATGCCTTGTGGTAGGCGGTATGCACTACATGCACCGCTGCGTGGTAGACCCGTCTGACCTTGCGTGATGCGTAGTGGTAGACACGACGGACGACCCGCACGGTGGCGTGGTAGACGTCGCGGACCTTGTGCACGATCTTGCGGGCCACGTGTTTGGCAGCGTGCACGACCTTCTTCACGGCCTTCTTGACCGCGTGGTAGACCTTGTGCGCCACCTTTTTCACAACATGCTTGGCCTTGTGTACTACCTTCTTGGCGCCGCAGACCACGTCGTACCAGGAGCAGTTGCCCGACTCGTCCGTGCCCGCCATGGGGTTGTCGTCGACGTAGGCGAAGGGGTTCGCGGACACTGAGTTCGGAACCGGATCCAGTGCGATGGTGTCCTTGTTGCGGAATGTTCCGGTTTCCGGGTTGTACCAGCGTGATGCTGTTCCGACATCACCCGAATCCGTATCAGGGGTCGAGCCCGGCTGTGTCCACCCTGACTGGAAGCCCAGGTGGCCTGCCACGGTGGACAGTCCGAGGGTGTTCCCCAGCGGGTCGTAACTCGCCGAGCCCGCAAGGGCGCTCGCACCCGAGGTGAACGTCCCGACTACGTCCTCGTGCTGATCCGTCAGCGCGAGCACACCCGACCCGCCGGTCTGCGAGCCGATTCCGACCAGGCCGCCGGAGGGGTCGTAGGTATAGGTGGAGTCGTCGTCCGAGGCGATCGTGTTGTCCGCCCCGGAGTACCGGAAGGTACGGGTGTCGCCGGACACGGATTCCCGGTCCGTGATGTCCCGGCCCATCGCATCGAGGCCGAAGGACTGTGTACCGGCGGTGATCTGCCCGCCGAAGGCGTCCGTCGTGAACTTCTGTGTGCCGTCGGCCACCGATGACTGCGAGGTCATGGTGCCGCGCGCCGAATAGCTGTAGGTGTGGGTGCCGTCAGAGGTCAGTTGGTCGCGGGCGTCATAGGTGTAGACGTCCGCGCCGGCCCGGATCCGGTTGCCTGAAGCGTCGTAGCTGTAGGCGGTGTTCTTCGTTCCGTCGTTCCAGGAGGTCAGGCGGTTCGCCCAGTCGAAGGTGTAGGTGTTCGAGGACGCGCCCGTCACACCCTCCGTCTTCTTCGACTTCAGATTGCCGTTGTCGTCGTATCCATAGGTGATGTTCGACAGGTTCGTGGCACCCTGACGCAGTGTGTCACCGGTCAGCTCGTGAGCGGAGTTGTACCCCAGCGTCCTGACCTGGCCGGTAGCGCCGTACTGGATCTGCCTGACCTCGTTGAGCTGCCCGTAGGTGTACGAGAGCTGGGTGCCGGTGGCCGGGTCGTCGAGGGTTTTGAGCCGGCCGGCTGTGTCGTAGCCGTACCTCGTGGTCCCCGCCGCGTCCGTCCTGGTCAGTGGGGACGAGTCGTCGTTGTAGGTGAAGCTCGATGTACCTGCGGAACCCGAGGCCGACAGCAGGTCACTGCGGTCGTCGTAGCCGAATGCCTCGTGGGTGGCGTCTTGGTGGTCGGCCTGGCCCGCGATACCCGCGGCGTCGGTGTCGGCGCTCTTCACCCGGCCGATACCGTCGTAGGTGAAGTTGCGGGTCGCGGTGGCGGCGTCCGCGCCTTGTCCGGACATCGTCTTGAGGTCGCCGTTGGCGTCGTACGTCATCGACGTCGACGTGCCGCCCGGCAGCACGGCCTTGGTCATCTGGCCGTCGGCGTCGTAGGCGAAGGCCGTGGTCGAGTCGGCCGCCGAGGTGTACTGCGCCGTGGTGGGCTCGACGATCGACGCCTGCTGGCCGCGGCCGTTGTAGGTGTACCGCCAGGAGTTGCCGCGTCCGTCGGTGAAGCGCGTCCGGTTGCCGGCCGCGTCGTAACCGAAGCTGGTCGTGATCGACGTCGAGGCGTCGACCGGCTGGATCTCCTGGGTGACCGTGCCGGCCCCGTCGTAGGTGAAACGGCTGGTGTGCCCGTTGGGGTCGGTGGATGCGATGACGTTGCCGGCGCCGTCGTACTCCTGCGAGGACTGGCTGAGCAGTTTGTCGTTCGCGTCGTACTGCTTGTCGTACGTCGGCTGGCCGGACGCGTTGTAGTCGGTCTCGCTCCAGGTGCCGTCGGCCAGGATCGCCTTCTGCGGGTTGTCGTCGAAGTCGTAGGTGTACTTGGTCGTGTTGCCCGCGCCGTCCGTCATCGAGGTGGCGTCACCGGCCCGGTTGTAGCCGTATGACGTCGTGACGCCGCCTGGGGACGTGGTCGACGCGAGGTGCGCCCCGTACGGGTTGCCGGTACTCACCGCGTAGGAGTTGGTCGTCGTGAGCGTCCGTGTGGAGGGGTAACGCTCCAGGGTGGTGGAGGTGAGCGGCCGGCCCAGGTAGTCGTACGTTGCCTGGGTGGACGCTCCTGTCGGGTCCGTCGACGTCAGCTGGTCGCCCGCGGTGTCGTACGAAGCCTGGGTGTTCTTTCCGTCCGCGTCGGTGACCTGGACGACGTTGCCCAGCTGGTCGTAGAGGGAGCGCGTGGTCCTGCCGCCCGGCGTGCTCTGCGTGAGCTGGTTGCCGTCGCTGTCGTAGGTCCACGCCGAGGTATCGGCCACCGGTTCGCTCGCGCCCGGCGGTGTGTACGGGGGCAGGGTCTCGGAGACCTTGTTGCCATTGGCGTCGTACGCCGTCGTTGTCACATTGCCGTCGGGGTCCTGCTCCTCGACGGACTCACCGAAGGTGTTGAAGCCGCTGGAGGTGACCGGGTGCATGGTGACCGGGTTGGTTCCATCGGCCTCGGCCTGGACAGCCGGCGCGGTGGTGACCGCGAGGTTTCCGGCCTCGTCGTACGAGTAGTTCGTCGTGTTGTGCTCGGGGTCGGTCATCGAGGACCGGAGTCCGCGCTTGTCGTAGGTGTACGACGTGGTCTGCTCGTTGGAAGAGCCGACGGTGCCGCCCGTGCGGCCCTTGCCGTACAGGGAGGAGACATCGGAGGAGGACAGAGCTCGCTGGTAGACCTGCACGTTCGATACACCGCCCGGCAGCGGGTCGGCAGAGGCTCCCGCGTACTCGTCCTGACCGATGGTCAGCGGGCCGGTGGCTTTCCACGGTGTGGCGTTGGTCCCGGTTCCCGACAACGCCCCGTCGACGTATATCTGTTCGGCGCCGGTCGTGGCGTCGAAGACCCCGACAAGATGGGTCCAGGATCCGGCCTTCGGTGCGGCCGTCGCATAGGCCCCGGGGAAAGCGGTGCCGGTCGCGTCCTTGGTGGTCTGCTCCATATCCCAGAGCGGTGTGCCGTTGTGGGAGGTGTTGTACATGAGCATGAAGGAGCTGTTGGCGCTGCCCGTCTGGGCGACCACCGCGGCGTTGTGCGTGGGAAGCGAGTCCAGGTTCACCCAGGCGGAGACCGTGTACGAGGCCGTGGTGTCGAGCACCGGCGCGTTGGTGGAGATCTGCTGTCCTGTGGTGCCGGAGAAGTGCGCGGCGGAATCCGACCACGTCACGCCGGAGGCTGCAGCTGTGTTCCCGGTCCCGGAGGAGTCGGTGACGTTGGTGCCCGAGGGCTGGTTCAGTTTCCACCAGCCGCTGGGGTGCCCCGAGGCGTCGCCGTACAGCGTCTCGCTGAGCGTGTTGCCCATGGCGTCATAGGTACTGGTCGTGGTGGCGTCATAGCCGGAGGCGTCGTGATCGCTCTCGCTGGCGACCTCGTCGTCGGGGGTGTACGAGACGGTGGAGACGCGGTCCACACCGGTCGGGTCGGTGGTGGTGGAGGTGTTGCGGGACGCCGCGTCGACCGTGTATTTGGTGACGTTCTCACCGTTGTCGGTGGTGCTGGTGAGTACGTTGCCCGCGGCGTCGTAGGTGTCCGCCTCCAGGACGGAGCTGCTGCTGCCGTCTGCGCTGGTGCGCTTCACCGTCGCGGTGAGTCCGTCGTCCGTGTAGGTGTACGCCGTGGTGTTGCCCATGGCGTCGGTCACTGACGCGAGGCGGCCGGCTGGGTCGTAGGCCCGCGACGACTCGATGAGCAGCGAGGGGGTCTGCGGGTTCAACGGGCTGCCGGTGTACATGACGCCCTGGGTGAGCAGGTCACCGTTGTCGTTGTACGTGTACCGGGTCTCGGTGCCCGAGGAGGTGACCTCCGTGGTCTTGTTCCCGGAGAGGTCGTAGGTGTACGTCGTCGTGTTGCCGTTGGCCGCGCCTGCGGAATTGTTCGCGTCGGACTCGGTCTGTACGTGGTCGTAGGCGTCGTATGTCTGCGTCTCGGTACGGGGCTTGTCTCCGCCCTTCGCGTCGGCGACCGTCTGCGAGGTCACGTTGCCGTCTGCGTCGAACACCGTGGTGGAGACGGCGGCGTGAGTGGCGCCGGTGATGCGGTCGGTGAGTTGCGGGTCGTCCTCCTCGACGACCTGACCTGCCGCGTCGTACGTGAAGGTGGTGGTGAGTCCGGCCGGGTAGGTGTCGGAGACGACTTTCTTGGTAAGGACCTGGCCGAGTCCGTCGTAGCTGAAGGTGGACACGAGGCCGACGGCGTCGGTGGTCGAGGCGACGTCGCCGTTCTTGAAGTACGACACCGAGTTGACGGCGCCGCCGGGGCTGACCGTCTTCACCGGAAGGCCCTTCGGCACTGCTCCGCTGTCAGCGGCGGGGTAGGCGCTGGTGCCGTCGGAGTACACCGTGCTGGTGGAGCGGCCGTCGGGGAATCCGGCCACCGCGGGGCCGGTGATCTTGGTCTGGTCACCTGCGGTGTCATAGGTGTACGAGGTCAGATAGGTGTCGTCGGTACCGGACGAGGAGCGTCCGTCCCGCTCCGTCAGCAGCAGGTCGTTGCGCGGATCGGCGGTGGTGAGCTGCGCGGTGGTGTCGTCGGGGTAATAGCTGTAGTAGTCGGTCGAGCAGTGATGGGCCACCTGGTCCTGACAGGTGGTCGAGGAGACCACGTTGCCGCGTACGTCGTGCCCGGTGATGGTCATCGCCCCGTTGGGGTCGGTGACGGTGTGCTCGAATCCACCGGTGTCGTACCCGAAACTGGTCCTGTTGCCGAGACCATCGGTCTCGGTCAGAGCCCGGTTGCCGTTGGTGACGTCGTAGGTGTACGTGAGGGTGGCCGGAGTCGGGGACGTCACCTTCACGGTCTCCACGGGCAGCAGCCCGGTGGAGTTCTTGGCCGCCTCGACGTGGGCGGCGGCGTCCTGCGCGGTGAGTGCGGTGCGGTAGAGCGCCGCGTCGGCGAGCGAACCGTTGAAGTAGGCGGTGGTGCCGCCGGTCAGACCGGTCCAGCCACTTCCGGTGGTGCCCGTGCCGAGATAGATCGTGCTGCGCGCGCTGTTCGTCAGGGCGGCGGTTGATGCCTTGGTCGCGGACTGGTTTCCGTCCAGGTAGAGGGTCTGGGCGGTTCCGGTGGCGCTGATCAGGGCGTGGTGCCATTTGCCATCGGTGACCGTACCGGCCGACGAGAGCTGGACGGAGCCGCCGGTGGTGTAGAAGCCGCCGTGCAGCTTGTTGTCCGAGCCGATCCACAGGATCGGGGCGGTGGAGGCGACGGTGCCGCCCACCGGGCTGGACTGGGCGTTGAGCAGGATGCCGCCGCCGTGGGTCGTGGAGAACCACACCTCCGCGGTCGCTTCCTTGTCCCCGGTGACGGTGTCGGGTATCTGCACGCGGGACGAGGTGCCGTTGAAGGAGGCTGTCTTCTGGTCGGTGAACGGTCCGGTGGCGCCCAGTGTCACGCCGCTGTAGGTGCCGTTGCCGCCGCGCGTCTCGTCGAGTGCCGTCGTGGCGCCGGCCGTTTCACCGAGCCGGAAGTAGGTGGCGGGTGCGCTGCCGAGTATCGCGCCCCGGTAGGTCTGGCTGGAGCCGGTGACGGTCGGAGCACCGAGCTTCCAGACGCCACCGTTCTCGTCGGTCTCCTGGGTCAGCGCAGTGGTGACCGGGTCGTAGGCCATCGTCTGGTAGGTCTTGCCGGAGGGCCGGGTGACGGAGGTCAGGAGGCTCGCCGTGTGTGTTCCGTACTTGTAGAGCGAGCTGACGTCGGCGGCGACCAGCGGCCGGTCGTACCAGGTGGCGTCCGCGATGGAGCCGTTGAAGTAGGTCGCGTACCCGTCCTTGGACGTGGAGCTCTGATGTGGCTCGTCCGGCCAGTTTCCGCCGAGAAAGCCGGTGCCCAGGTAGTTGAAGGGCTGGTTCTTGCCGAAGGCGACCGCGCTCTGGATGGATACGGTGCCGCTGCGTGAGCCGACCTTCGCACTGTCCAGGTACAGACTCTGGGAGTTGCCCGCAGCCGAGAGCACCACATGGTGCCACTTCCCGTCGGCGACCGACGCACTGGTGACGATGGGGTTGATGCCGCCGCTGTACCAGAACTCGGCGTTCAGCTTGCCGTCTTTACCCACGTAGATGGACGGGGTGTAGAACCCGGCCGCGTCGCCGGAGCTGATGGGCTGGGAGGCGTACGAATACAGAACACCGGGGCCGGCCGACGTCTTGAACCACAGGGATATGGCGCCGGAGTCGGTGTCGTTCCCGAGGTCGTTCGGAAGCACGACGTCCGACGATGTGCCGTTGAACCCGGCGGCCTTGGCCGTACCTCCGGTCAGTGGACCGGGCTGCCCCAGGGTGACGTTCTGGTAAGTGGCGTTGGCAGTGCCTTCGTTGGCCAGGACCGCGTCCTTGGCTGTGCTGCCGGAAGCCTCCGACAGCGGCCACATGGCGTGCGGGTCGAGATCGAGGGAGGCGTTCTGGTACTGCGAACCCGATTGATATCCGTACTTGGTGCAGGCAGTCGTGGATATCGGTGAGCAGACGGTGGACAGCTGGTCTCCGGTGTAGCCGTAGGTCCAGGTCTGTGCGGTTGCCGGGTCGGTGGCGGTGACCGGGTCGGTGACCACCGTCTGGATGTGCGCGGCGCTCGCACCGGTCGGGGTGAACCACGTCAGGTGCAGCGCTCGGTGGGAGACCGTGGACGACATCTGCGTGACGTGCCCGCCCGCCCAGGTGAGGCTGACAGTCCTGCCGTCAGCATCGGTCACCGAGGTGAGGCCGTATCCTCCGGATCCCAGGGACTGGGTAAAGGCGTAGGTCGTGTCGTCCTTGTCGGTCAGCGAATAGCCACCGGTGACCGACTTGAAGGTGGCGAAGCGTCCGGAGCCCGCGGAGAACGTACCGTCGGGGTTCTTGCCGTATCCGACCTGCGAGCCGTCCGGGTAGGTGACGAAGACGCTGGATACGGCGCCCGACCCGGTGTACTGCTCGGTGGCCCGTGAGTCGAAGATGCTCGACCAGCCGGCTCCGAATCCTCCGGTCCAGCGCGGGTCACGCGAGTTGTAGTCGCGCTCGACGTCCAGCGAAGGGCCGACGGTGGAGATGGACGCGTCCGTGTCGGAGGTCGTGTAGTTGCTGCTGGAGGCGTCGAAGCCGTGGTCACTGCTGTTCTGCGAAAGCCCGGAAGTGATGACAGGCTGCGGGACCTGAACGGAGATCGCGGTGTAGGTCGCGGTCGAGTACAGGCCGGCGTCGTACGCCTGGACGGTCCAGTAGGAGGTCTGGCCCCACTTGAGCTTGCCAGCCGGTACGGTCCAGTCGCCGGTGGCGATCAGGCCGGAGTCGGCGACCTTCTTGTTGGCGCTGTCATAGACCTGGAACTCGTACTTGTTCGTGCTGCCGTCGGTGGAGTTGGCACCGCCGGCCCACGCGGTCAGCTCCGGGGTGGTGGTGTTCACGACGGCGTTGTTGTTCGGGAACTGCTCGTACAACTGCGGCGGAGTGTTGGACGTGTAGTTGACGACGATGTACGGACCGAGGGACGGGTCGTTGAAGGAGCCGAACTGCTTCCAGTGCAGGGCGTCCGCGGTGGACGCGTACACAGCGAGCCCGTGGTCCGCGGTGGTGCCGTTGAACCAGCCCTGGATGGCGGAGGCCGTCAGCGGCACGCTCACCCAGTCACCGACGGACCGGTCCGCGGCGGAGTTGGCGCACGCGTGGGGGACACTCGGGGTGGCATTGCCGATGGAGGAGCCATGCGTCGGACCGGGGTAACCCGTGACACCGCTCGGAGTCCAGGCGCTCGTCACCAGGGCGACGTCGAAGCGCTCGGCCGTGCAGGTGGCAGCCCAGGTGTCGAAGAGATGCAGGGTCGCGGAAGTGACGGTGGCCCCGCTGGCGTCCCACGCGGTGTCCCAGTGGTTCACGTAGCTGACGGCCGAGTGCGTGCCGGAGTCGTAGGAGCCGACCTTGATGGTCTGCTCGGACGAGTGGTCGCCGGCGTTGCCGGACTCGGCGTAGGTGGTGGTCCAGCCGTCGGTCACGGTCGGATCGACAGTGACGGGGAAGACACGGCGTGTGTCGTGGAGCCAGTGATCGTCGAGAGACACCTTGAGCGCGTAATCGCCCTGCTCCCGGACGAGTTCGTAGGTGACGGCGTGAGTGGTGCCCGGGTCACCGGAGCGCGGATCGATCGCGGAGTCGAAGGCATACGCCGAAGGGATCCGCTCGACCGTCTTGCCTGCTGAGTTCCGCAAGTCGATAGAGCCGTCGTCGGCCTGCTTCGGGGTCAGGCCCTTGAGCTTGAGGGGGAACGTCCAGTGGTTCCCGGCCTGCGCGGAGTGCAGGACGACCGACTCCTTGAGCCCGGTGGCGATCGGGGCGACTTCCAGATCGGTGTGGGGCAGAACGTCCTTGTAGGTGACGCGGGAACCATCGGCCTTTCCTGCGACGGGTGCAGCACCCGTCAGCCCGTAGCTGAGGGAGTGGCTGTTGTCTGTTGCGACGGAGGCGAGTGCGGAGTCGGCGGCCTTGGGCGCGAAGTCGACTGCCAGGGCGTTCTTCTTCTCGTGCCACCGATGGTCGGATCCTGCTTGAACGCCGGTGTCGATGGGCTGCCACTGGCCCTTGTCGTCACGGTAGTTCACCGGCGACTGGTACACCTTCCGGCTGACGGTGCCGTCAGCGTTGTCGAAGGCGGTGGCCGTTCGGGAGGACTTGCGTGCGTCGCGCTTGCTGGTGTGAGCGTCGAAACCCCGCGTCCTGCGGCTCTTGTTGTACCTGCCGCGCTTTCCGCTGCCGCCCGCCTTGGCATAGGGGTGATAGGCGTCGAGCTCACCGTGCCCCTTTCCCGGCGCATGCCCCGCACCCTTGCCCGCCCGGGTTGAGGCCGCGGAGGCACGGTGGCTGCGATGGGCGGCCGAACCGCCCTGCTGGTGCGGGATTTTGCCCCACTTCGGGTCCTTGAACCAGGACGACAACGACGTGAGGCTCGGCAGCGCGAACGCCCCCAACGCCAGGTCCTCGGCTTCCGCCTGCTGGGTTGTCAGCATCAGGGCCAGCGCCGTCAGTACGAGCAACGCCACCCGCCGTCTCATGCGGCGGGTACGACGGTAGGGGCAGGCACGCACGGCGGAGACTCCAGCGGACAGAAGGAAAAGGAAGCGTGCTGATCTTGTGTGTATGGAAGACCTAAAGAACAGACGCCATAGAGGTTCTTGATCCTTACATGACCAATACATGACCGCAGTTGAGCACTTTGCCGCAATGATCCTTTTCAGACTTGTCCGGATTTTTTCCAGTGAGTTACTTGATGCCGGACGAGCCGGGCACGGTGACACCCGCGCCACGCGACGATATTCGCTGGTCAGAGGGGACAAGCCCGGTATGCGCTTCGTGCCGGACACCCAAGGCCGGCCGCGAGGACGGGAGATACGGCACGTACAGTGCGCTTGTGAACGTGACAGAGGCGATGTTCGGGACACGGCAGCGCGTGCTGTTGTCCAGCGGTGCAGCGGTGATCGCGGCTACTGCCGCAGCGGTGACACTGCTGACGGGTGGAGGCGGCGCACACAAGAACCCGCCGACCCGCGCCCGCGCCTACAGCCAGCAGCAGGCATGTCTACTGACCCCGGCCAACGGCCTGGCCGACTCCGCGGTGACCCCAGTATGGAAAGGGATGCAGGACGCATCCGCACGAACCAGGGCCAAAGTGTCCTACCTCGCCGTGACGGGGCCTCAGAACACCGCCAATGCCGCCCCGTACCTCGCTTCCCTGGTCTCCCGACAGTGCACCGTCGTCGTGACCGTGGGCACCGCGCCCGACGGGGCAGCCACCCGCGATGCCAAGCGCTATCCGAAAACGCGCTTCCTGCTGGCCAGCACCCACGCGCAAGGCTCGGGCAGCGCCAATCTCACGAACACTGGAATCACGCGCGCGGCCATTGCGTCAGCCGTGACGGCTGCCGTCCACAACTGACCTCTCCCTGCCCCAACCACGAGCTGACTTGCCCTGTCAGGGATCACAGGTCGCGCAGGCGAGCAATTCGCACAGCACGACGGTCGTGACTCCCCCGGAGCTACCCGAGGAACGACAGCCGCACATGGCGGTCGGGATTGTCCCTGTTGGTGTCCACCAGGCACACCGACTGCCAGGTCCCCAGCTCCAGCCGCCCCCCGATCACCGGAAGGGTCGCGTGCGGTGGCACCAGGGCCGGTACCACGTGGTCCCTGCCGTGGCCGGGGCTGCCGTGCCGGTGCTGCCAGCGGTCGTCGGCGGGCAGCAGTTCGTGCAGGGACGAGATGAGGTCGTCGTCGCTGCCCGCGCCGGTCTCCATGATCGCGATACCGGCCGTCGCATGCGGCACGAAGACGTTGAGCAGGCCGTCGCGGCCCGCCGCCGCCTCGCGGAGGAAGTCCTCGCACTCCCCCGTCAGGTCGGTGACGGTCTCACGGCCGCCTGTCCCGATGTGGACGGTGCGTGTGGTGAAGGTGTCTGACATGGCTCCCATCCTCCCGCGTGCGCGGCCGGAGTGCCTTCCGGGCCCCGTGCGCGGCCCGGAAGGCGCTCCGGCCGCGCGGGAAGATCCCGTAGGCCCGCACTGTTGGATGAAACGTGAACGACTTTGATGTGCGCGCGGTGGACGTGGTGGTCATCGGCGCCGGGCAGGCGGGCCTGTCCGGCGCCTACCATCTGCGGCGTGCCGGGCTGGTTCCCGGCCGGGATTTCGTCGTACTGGACCATGCGCCGCACGCGGGTGGTGCCTGGCAGTTCCGCTGGCCCACGCTCACCTACGGCAAGGTCCACGGGATGCACGCGCTGCCCGGTATGGAGCTGACCGGCGCCGACGGGGACCGGCCGTCGTCCGAGGTGGTGGGCGAGTACTTCACGGCGTACGAGGAGGCCTTCGGGCTCCGGGTGCGCCGGCCCGTCGACGTCACCGCGGTGCGCGAGGGCGACGGCGGGCGGCTGCGCGTCGAGACTTCGGAGGGTGTCTGGACCGCGCGTGCGGTGATCAGCGCCACCGGCACCTGGGACCGGCCGTTCTGGCCGCGCTACCCGGGCCAGGAGACCTTCCGCGGAAGGCAGTTGCACACCTCGGGGTACCGCGGCCCCCAGGAGTTCGCCGGGCAGCACGTGGTGGTCGTCGGCGGCGGGGCCTCCGGCACCCAGCATCTGATGGAGATCGCCGGTGTCGCCTCCGGTACGACCTGGGTGACGCGGCGCCCGCCGGTGTTCAGGGAGGGTCCGTTCGACGAGGAGCAGGGCCGGCGGGCCGTCGCCCTGGTCGAGGAGCGCGTACGGCGGGGACTGCCTCCACAGAGTGTCGTATCGGTGACGGGCCTCCCGGTGAACGACGCGGTCCGGGCCGCAAGGGACCGGGGTGTTCTGAACCGGCTGCCCATGTTCGACCGGATCACCCCGGAAGGGGTCGCCTGGGACGACGGCCGCACCGTGGCCGCGGACAGCATCCTCTGGGCCACCGGGTTCCGTGCGGCCATCGACCATCTGGCGCCGCTGAGGCTCCGTGAGCCGGGCGGCGGCATACGGCTCGACTCCACCCGTGCGGTCCGCGACGAGCGGATCCATCTGACCGGCTACGGCCCTTCGGCCTCCACCATCGGCGCCAACCGCGCCGGGCGCTCGGCGGTCCGTGACATCCGGCGGCTCCTCGACGGCTCCGGAGCCCCCCTGCCCGTCATCGGCGCGCCTGCCGCCTGACGGAGCGCGGCGCCAGGTTGACGGCACACGAAGTTGACGAACACGCGAACAGGGGCGCGGATGTTCGCTGGAACGTGTGATCGTACGGGATTGGCTTGCCCGGCCACCGTGCGGAGCGACATGCTTACTGTGCGCAAGCGACGGGCTGCAGACCGCGACTGCGCAGTCCCATGAACCACGCACAAGATGAACACGCACAAGGAGAACGCACCACCATGAACTTCCTCACCGACCTGCTTGTCGGCATCGTCCACTTCGTGGGTTGGCTCGTCTGACACCCCGTTCCGACCGGCGCCGTCGCTTCCCGTCCCACGGGAGCGGCGGCGCTGTCGTGTCACCACGTGCCCGCCGCGGGGTGTCAGACGGTCGGGGCCAGTTCGCCGTCCCTGCGGACCAGCGCCGCGTACCGGCCGTCCAGGGCGAGCAGTTCGTCGTGCGTACCGCGTTCGGCGACCCGGCCCCTGTCCAGCACCACGATCTGGTCGGCGTCCCTGACCGTGGAGAGCCGGTGCGCGATGGTGATGGTGGTACGGCCCGCCGACAGGCCGTCGATGGCCTGCTGCACGGCATGTTCGGTACGGGTGTCCAGAGCGCTGGTGGCCTCGTCCAGGATCAGGACCGGCGGGTCCCGCAGGATCGTACGGGCCAGGGCCAGGCGCTGCTTCTCGCCTCCCGAGAAGCGGTATCCGCGTTCACCGACCAGCGTCCCGTATCCGTCGGGCAGCGAGACGATGTGCTCATGGATCTGGGCGGCCCTGGCCGCCTCCTCCAGCTGGGCGTCGGTGGCGTCGGGTCTGGCGAAGCGCAGGTTGTCGGCGACCGACGCATGGAAGAGGTAGGTCTCCTGGGAGACGACGCCCACCGCCCGCGCCAGCGTGGCGAAGTCAAGTTCGCGTACGTCGACCCCGTCGAGCGTGACCTGGCCGCCGGTCACGTCGTAGAGCCGGGGCACCAGATAGCTGAGGGTGGACTTGCCCGAGCCGGTGGGGCCGACGACGGCGAGGCTGCCGCCCGCGGGCACCGCGATGTCGATCGCCTCCAGGGTGGGGCCGCTCTTCTCGTCGTAACCGAAGTCGACCTGGCGGAAGCGGACTTCGCCCCGGACCGCGTCCAGCCGTACCGGGCTCTCGGGTTCCGTGATGTCCACCGGCAGGTCCAGATACTCGAAGATCCGCTGGAAGAGGGCGATCGATGTCTGCATGTCCACCCCGGTCGACAGCAGGCTGACCGCAGGGCGGAACAGGCCCTGCTGGAGCGAGACGAAGGCGACGAGCGTACCGATGGAGACCTGCGGCCCGCCTTCGTGGAGGGCGAGACCCGCGGCCCAGTAGATGACGGCCGGCATGGCGGCCATCACGATGCCGATGGTCGACATCCGCCACCGCCCGGCCATGCTGGAGCGCACTTCGAGGTCGACGAGCCGTTCGGACTCCGTGGCGAATCCGCGGGTGAGCGAGTCGGAGCGTCCCATGGTGCGCCCGAGCAGGATGCCGCTGACGGAGAGCGACTCGGTGACGGTGGCGGCCATCACCGCCATCTGCTTCTGCCGCTCGGTGGTGATCCTCTTGCGCTCACGGCCGACCCGGCGGCTGATCCAGACGAAGACAGGGAGCAGCAGGAGCGACACGACCGTCAGCCGCCAGTCGAGCGCGACCATGGCGACGACGGTGGCGATGACGGCCGTGAGGTTGGAGACCAGGGAGGTCGCGGTGGAGGTGACCGTCGCCTGCATACCGCCGATGTCGTTGGCGATGCGGGACTGGACCTCACCGGTGCGTGTCCGGGTGAAGAAGGCGAGCGGCATCCGCTGGAGCTGGGCGTAGACGGCGGTGCGCAGATCGTGCATGACGCGCTGTCCGACCGTGGTCGAGATCAGGGTCTGGAGCACTCCGAAGACGCTGTTCACGACCGCGGTGGCGATCATGCCCAGGGCGAGCAGGCTCAGCAGGCCGGTACGGCCCTGCGGGATCGCGGTGTCGAGGATCGCGCGCAGCATGAACGGCGAGGCGACCGAGACCAGCGACGAGGCGCAGACCAGCAGCCCCACGAGCGCAAGGCGCACGCGGTAGGGGCGGAAGAGCCGGACGATGCGCCGCACTTCGGCGGGCGGCTGCCCGGCCGCTGGGGGCGGGGGCGTCCCATCGGGGCGTTCGGGTTTCATGGGCTCCTTCGGCGGGTGGCTCGGCAGTGGTCCGGGGTGGTGCGGGCCCGGGTGGTGCGGCGGTGATTCCAGCAGAGAATCCGGCTGGGGTCCGGCAGGCGGCGCGGGACGGCGCCGCCGCGGTGCCGGATCCGCCGCGGTCACCGCACATGGCGTGAGATGGCGTGGGAGGGGATGGCATGGCGTGAGAACGGAACAGCCCCGGACGCACCGGGGCGGCCCGTCGAGCATAATGCACTGTTACCTATACTCACAATGCACATGGTCCTGTTACTGTTCGCCCATGTCCTCACCCCCGGGCGCCCCCGACGCCGACGGCCTGCTGGCCGAGCAGCTCCTGCGGCTGACGCGCAGGCTCCACCGGATCCACAAGCAGCATCTGGGGCCGGTCGGCGTCACCCCCGCGCAGTCCCGTCTGCTGCGTACGGTCGCGCACTGCGCCGAGCCGCCGCGCATGGCCGACCTGGCCCAGCGGCTCGAAGTGGTGCCGCGTGCCGTGACCAGCCTCGTCGACGCCCTGGAGGAGAGCGGTGACGTCCGCAGGGTGCCTGATCCGAGCAACCGCCGGGTGGTACGGATCGAGCTGACCGAGAGCGGCCGGGCCACCCTGCGTGCGCTGCGCGACGCCCGCCGCCGGGCCGCGGAGGAGATCCTCGCGCCCCTCGCCGCCGATGAGCGCGAGGCCCTCGGCGATCTGCTTGCCACCCTGATGGACGGGGCGGGCGGGAACCGCCCCTGACGGCAGCCCGCACTCGCCGGGCCACGCCGGGGACCGCGTCTCCGTTCACCGCCGTCGCCGTGCACCCGATCCCCGTACACCCGGTCTTCCGAACGACCGCCCTCCGTACAACCCCCCGAACCCCGTACACCCCACCCGTACAGCGCCCCAGCCCAGGAGGCTCCCCCCATGCCGCTGCTCGACCCGAAGCCCGGTGCACTCCGTCCGCGTACGGAGCGGGCGCCGGCGCCCGACCGTGTCCCGGACGCCCGGTCGTCCGGGACCCCCGAGCCGCTGCGCGGGGAGCTGACCGCGCTGCTGGGCGAGGAGAAGGTGCTGTCGAAGGTCTCCGACCTCGTGCGGTACGCGTCCGACGCCAGCCCCTACCGCTTCGTCCCCCAGGTCGTGGTGGTCGCCGAGGACATCGGTGATGTGTCCGCCGTGCTCGCGTACGCGAGGGACCACGGCCGTCAGGTCGTCTTCCGGGCGGCGGGCACCTCGCTGAACGGGCAGGCCCAGGGCGAGGACATCCTGGTCGACGTCCGCCGCCACTGGTCCGGCATCGAGGTCCTGGACGACGGCGCACGCGCCCGCATCGGTCCGGGCACCACCATCGTGCGCGCCAACGCGACGCTCGCCCGGCACGGCCGCGTCCTGGGCCCCGACCCGGCCAGCGCCATCGCCTGCACCCTCGGCGGTGTCGTCGCCAACAACGCGTCCGGGATGACGGCGGGCACCACCCGCAACTCCTACCGCACGCTCGCCTCACTGACCTTCGTACTGCCGGGCGGCACCGTGGTCGACACGGCCGGTCCGGCCGCCGACGACGCCCTCGCCGCCGCCGAGCCCGAGCTGTGCGCGGGGCTCCTCGCGGTGAAGGCCGAGATCGAGGCGGACCCGGAGCTGACCGCCCGGATCCGGGCCAAGTACGAGATCAAGAACACCAACGGCTACCGTCTGGACGCCTTCCTGGACGGCGCCACTCCCGTCGAGATCCTGCGCGGGCTGATGGTCGGTTCCGAGGGCACCTTCGGCTTCATCTCCGAGGTCGTCTTCGACACCCTGCCGCTGGACCGGAAGCTCTCCACGGCCCTGCTCTTCTTCCCGAGCCTGCGCGCGGCGGCCGCGGCGGTGCCGGTCTTCAACGAGGCCGGGGCGCGGGCCGTGGAGCTGATGGACGGCAATACGCTGCGCGCCTCGGTCAGTGTGGCGGGGGTCCCGGGCGACTGGGCGGAGCTGCCCAAGGAGACGACGGCGCTGCTGGTCGAGTTCCGGGCGCCGGACGACGCGGGCAGGGAGGCGTACGAGCGGGTGGCGGCCGAGGCCGTCGCCGGGCTGGATCTGGTGGTGCCCGTCGCGTCCGTGACCAACGCGTTCACCCGCGACCCGGAGGTCATCGCCGGGTACTGGAAGGCGCGCAAGGCGTTCGTCACCGCGGTCGGCGGTGCCCGCCCGTCCGGTACGACACTGATCACCGAGGACTTCGCCGTACCGCCGTCGAAGCTCGCCGACGCCTGCACGGAGCTGCTCGCACTCCAGACCCGGCACGGTTTCGACGCCGCCGTGGCCGGTCACGCGGCCCACGGCAATCTGCACTTCCTGCTCGCCTTCGACGCGGGGCTGCCCGGGGACGTCGCCCGTTACGCGGCCTTCATGGACGAGTTCTGCCGGCTGACGGTCGAGCGCTTCGACGGTTCGCTCAAGGCCGAGCACGCCACCGGGCGGAACATCGCGCCCTTCCTGGAGCTCGAATGGGGCCCGCGGGCAACGGAGTTGATGTGGCGGATCAAGCAGATCATCGACCCCGACGGGGTGCTCGCCCCGCGCGTCGTACTGGACCGTGACCCGGAGGCCCATCTGCGCGGGCTCAAGACCATCCCCAGGGTGGAGCTGATCGCCGATCCCTGTATCGAATGCGGCTTCTGCGAGCCCACCTGCCCCAGCCACGATCTGACGACGACACCGCGCCAGCGGATCGTGCTGCGCCGCGAGATGATGCGCCAGTCCCCCGGCGCCCCGGTCGAGGACAGCCTGCTCGACGCGTACGGATATGACGCGGTGGACACCTGCGCGGGCGACTCCACCTGCAAGCTCGCCTGCCCGGTGGGGATCGACACCGGGGCGATGATGAAGGACTTCCGGCACCGGCGGCACACCCCGCGCGAGGAGCGGGTGGCCGCACTGACGGCACAGAACTTCCGGACGGTCGAGGCGGCGGCGCGGCTCGCGGTCGGCGCGGCCGACCGGATCTCCGACCGGCTCCTCGAATCCGTCACCGGCCTCGCCCGCAAGGCGGTACGTCCCGATCTGGTCCCGGAGTGGCTGCCGGAGATCCCCGGGGCGGCCGCCCGAAGGCTGCCGCGCACCTCCCGCAGGGGCTCGGCCGCGGTCTACTACCCGGCCTGCGTCAACCGGATCTTCGGTGAACCGGCCGGGTTCCGGGGGCCGTCGCTCCCCGAGGCCGTGGTGGCGCTCGCCGAGCGGGCCGGGCAGCCGGTGTGGATCCCGGACGACGTCGCCGGGACCTGCTGCGCGACGATCTGGCACTCCAAGGGGTACGACGAGGGCAACGCGGTGATGGCCAACCGCATCGTGGAGGCCGCCTGGGGCTGGACCGGTGGCGGCAAGTACCCGCTGATCGTGGACGCTTCGTCGTGCACCCTGGGCATCGCCCACGAGGTGGTCCCCTACCTCACCGACGACAACCGTGAGCTGCACAGCGCGCTGACGATCACCGACTCCGTCGTCTGGGCGGCGGACGAGCTGCTCCCCCGTCTCACCGTGCTCCGCAGGGCGGGTTCCGCGGTGCTCCACCCCACCTGCTCGATGCAGCACCTCGGCGACGAGGCACAGTTGCGGGCGGTCGCCGAGGCGTGCGCCGATGAGGTCGTCGTTCCGGACAGCCTCGGCTGCTGCGCCTTCGCCGGGGACCGCGGGATGCTGCACAAGGAGCTCACGGCGGCCGCGACGGCGCCGGAGGCGGCCGAGGTCAATGCCAGGGAGTTCGACGCGTACCTCTCGGCGAACCGGATGTGCGAGGTCGGCATGGACCGGGCGACGGGGCGGAGTTACCACTCCGTGCTGCTCGAACTGGAGCGGGCGACGCGCCCGGAGCCCGGCACCGCCCGGCGCGGCTGATCCGGCGGGGCGGCCCTGCGCGGCCGGTACGATCGCGTCGCGTCCGGGGCCCCGGGCCGGAAAATCGATTGCCCCGAAGCGTGGTGGAGCGCGAACCTTGCACGGTTTGAGCCCCTCTTCGACTTCTGGGACCCCATGCAGATTCACGACCTTCCCTATCCGGACCCAGGCGATCCCGACGTACGGTCAGGCCCCCGTTTCCTCTACTGGCTCGGGCGCAACCAGCTCGGCGGCCAGTGCCGCTCCCTCGCCTGGGGGCTGCTGCACCAGTGCGGGATCGCCGGACTGCCGCTGGCGGTCGGCTTCGCCGTCCAGGCGGTGGTGGACCGTTCCGGCAGCCGGCTGGCCCTCTCCGGCGGGCTGATCCTGCTGCTCGGCGCGGTGATCGCGGTGGGCGACACGATGCAGCACCGGACCGCGGTCACCAACTGGATCACCGCGGCCGCCCGGGTCCAGCAGCTGCTCGCGAGGAAGACCTCCGAGCTGGGCTCGGCGCTGACCCGGCGGGTCGCGGCGGGTGAGGTCGTCGCGGTGTCCACCGGGGACGTGGAGAAGATCGGCTGGTTCGTCGAGGCGCTCTCGCGCTTCCTCGCCGCCGCGACGGTACTGGTCGTCATCTGTGCCGCTCTGGTGGTCTATCTGCCGTCGCTGGGAATCGTGGTGGCACTCGCCATGCCGGTACTGGCGCTGGCCGTCCTGCCGTTGCTGTCCAGAGCCACCGCGCGCGCCGATGTGCAGCGGGAGAAGGCGGGCCGGGCGACCGAGCTGGCGGCCGACACGGTCGCCGGGCTGCGGGTGCTGCGCGGCATCGGGGGCGAGGAGCTCTTCCTCACCCGCTACCGGGCCGCCTCGCAGGAGGTGCGCAGGGCCGCCGTACGCAGCGCCCGCATGTGGTCGCTGATCTCCGGGATCCAGGTGCTGCTGCCGGGACTGCTGCTGATCGGTGTGGTCTGTTACGGCGCCCGGCTGGCCGCCGACGGACGCATCGAGGTCGGTCAGCTCGTCACCGTGTACAGCGCCGTGACCCTGCTGCTCTTCCCGCTGCGGAACTTCCAGGAGATCGCCATGGCCTACTCGTTCTCCCGGCCGTCGGCGAAACGCGCGGCGCGCGTACTGGCGCTTGAGCGCACCGTGTCCGGTGTGACGGACGACCGCCCCGCCGACGGCGCGGCGCGGTGCGCACCCGCGCCAGGCGGTGATCTCTACGATCCGGTGACCGGACTCCTCGCCTCGGCCGGACAGTTGACGGCTGTGGTGTGCGGCGACCCGGACGCCGCGGGCGCCCTGGCCGAGCGGCTCGGCGGGCACGCCACCAGCGAGGACGCGGGGAAGCTCCCCTCGGTCCTGCTCGGCGGGGTCGCGCTCGACGATCTGCCGCTGGACGCCTCACGTACGGCCGTCGTGGTCCAGGACAAGGATCCGGTGCTGCTGTCCGGCACCCTGAGCGAGCTGCTCGACGTGCCATCGTCCGGCCGGGTGGCGGCGGCGGACGCGCTGACGGCCGCGCAGTGCGCGGATGTGCTTCAGGCGCTGGCCCAGGCCGCTGTCGAGCCGGGCGGCGATCCGCTGCGGACGAGGATCACCGAACGCGGGCGGTCGCTCTCCGGCGGACAGCGGCAGCGGCTGGCGCTGGCGCGGTCGCTGGTGACCGATCCGGAGGTGCTGGTGCTCGACGAGCCGACGTCGGCCGTCGACTCGCACACCGAGGCGCGGGTCGCCCAGGGGGTGAAGGAGCTGCGCGCGGGGCGTACGACGGTGGTGTTCGCCTCGTCCCCGCTGCTGCTCGACCACGCGGACCGGGTGGTCTTCGTACACGGGGGCGCGGTCGCCGCCACCGGCCCGCACCGTGAGCTGCTCCACGGCGACCCGCGGTACCGCGCGGTCGTCACCCGCGGCCCCGGCGACGAGGCGGACGGTGCTGACCGGCCGTCCCGCGCCGGAACGGCGGACAAGGCACCGGACACCTCCGGTGCCCCACAGGCTTTCGCAGACATCGAGGAGTCGGCATGAGAGGAGTCGGCATGATCGGCGTCGCGCCCCCGGCGTACGACCCGGCGGCGCCGGAGACGGCGACCACACTTCCGGTGGGTACGCCCACGACGGTACGGACATACGTCCGCGAACTGATGGGCCGTCACAGGCGGGCTTTCACCCTGCTCATCGCGGCCAACGCCGTCGCGGTGATCGCCTCACTGGTCGGCCCCTACCTCCTGGGCGGGCTCGTCGAGGACCTCTCGGGCGGCGGCCGTGACCTCCATCTGGTGCGTGTGGCCGTGGTGTTCGCGGTCGCGCTGGCCGTCCAGACGTACTTCGTACGGCTGATGGAGCTACGCGGTGCGATGCTCGGCGAGGAGATGCTCGCCGATCTGCGCGAGGACTACCTGGTGCGGTCGGTGGCGCTGCCGCCGGGCGTTCTGGAGCGGGCCGGTACCGGCGATCTGCTCTCGCGTATCACCACCGACATCGACCGGCTGGCGAACGCCATGCGCGAGGCGGTGCCGCAACTGGCGATCGGCGTGGTGTGGGCGGGGCTGCTGATCGGCGCGCTGACCGTGACCGCGCCACCGCTCGCGCTCTCGGTCCTGGTCGCACTGCCCGTGCTGGTCACCGGATGCCGCTGGTACTTCAAGCGGGCGCCTTCGGCCTACCGTTCGGAGGCCGCCGGATACGCGGCGGTCGCGGCGATGCTCGCGGAGACCGTCGACGCCGGGCGGACCATCGAGGCGCACCGCCTGGGGGGCCGCCGGGTGTCGCTCTCGGACCGGCGCATCAAGGAGTGGACCGCCTGGGAACGCTACACACTGTGGCTGCGGTCGGTCCTCTTCCCGGTCATCAACGTCACCTATGTGACCATCCTCGGCGCGGTGCTGCTGCTCGGCGGGTTCTTCGTGCTCCAGGGCTGGCTCAGCGTCGGACAGCTCACCACGGGGGCGCTGCTGGCCCAGATGATGGTCGATCCGGTCGGGCTGATCCTGCGCTGGTACGACGAACTCCAGGTCGCCCAGGTGTCGTTGGCCCGGCTCGTCGGAGTGCGCGAGATCGAGCCCGATGCCGGCGACGAGGAGATCGGGCCGGACGGGCGTACGGTACGCGCCGACGCGGTGCGCTTCGGCTACCGGGAGGGCGTCGACGTACTGCACCGGGTGACGCTCGATGTGGCACCCGGCACCCGGATGGCGCTGGTCGGGCCGTCCGGCGCGGGGAAGTCGACGCTGGGCCGGCTGCTGGCGGGGATCTACGCGCCGCGCACCGGTGAGGTCACGCTGGGCGGCGCCGAGCTGTCCCGGATGCCCGCCGAGCGGGTACGGGAACACGTCGCGCTGGTCAACCAGGAGCACCATGTCTTCGTGGGCTCGCTGCGCGACAATCTGCTGCTGGCCAGGGCGGGCGCCGACGACGCGGAGCTGTGGGCGGCACTCGGCGCGGTCGACGCGGACGACTGGGCCGCGGGGCTTGAGGCGGGGCTGGACACCGGGGTCGGCTCGGGCGGTCTGGCCCTCACCCCGGCGCAGGCCCAGCAGATCGCGCTGGCCCGGCTGGTGCTCGCCGATCCGCACACGCTGGTCCTGGACGAGGCGACCTCACTGCTCGACCCTCGGGCGGCCCGTCATCTGGAGCGTTCGCTGGCCCGGGTGCTGGACGGGCGGACGGTGGTGGCGATCGCGCACCGGCTGCACACCGCGCACGACGCGGATGTGATCGCGGTGGTCGAGGAGGGCCGCATCAGCGAGCTGGGCAGCCACGACGAGCTGGTCGCGGCGGACGGCGCGTACGCGGCGCTGTGGCGCTCCTGGCACGGATGAGCGCGGCGGGCCGGGGCCTCCGGGGGCGGCTCCGGCCCGCAGGTCTTCGGCCCCGGGCTGCCGGACCCGCCCGCCGCCGCACCTCCGCGGACGGCCCGGCCCGCGTACCGCCTCAGATGACGCCGAGCGCGAACGCGCAGCTCACCCCGCCCGCCAGCATGAAGACCGGCATCAGCACCTTGAGCTCCACCCAGCTGCCCGCCCGGAACCGCATGAACTTGGGCGGTCCCACATGGCGCCAGTGCTTGCGGCCGAGCGGTATCGGCCAGAAGATCGGGCAGCCCGAGACCGTGATGGCGTCGCCGATGTCGTGGATCAGGGCGCCCAGGACGATCGGCAGACCCAGCCACATGTACTGCTGGGGCTCGCCCAGCCACAGGAAGTGCTGGCCGGGATCGGTGAAGAACCAGTCGGAACCGTTGCCCGGCTCGTCCAGGATCCCGGCGAGGATCCAGGCGCTGGCAGCGGCCAGCAGCCAGACCAGGACCGTGCTGCTGGCCGGGCGCGCGGCACGCCACAGCAGGCCCTCGATGGCGAGCACCATATGGACGAAGAGAATGCCGAGGACCGCCCAGCGGCCGCCGTAGACCGCCAGGGCGGAGGCTCCGGCACCGAGCAGGACCGCCCACACCCCGGTGTGCGTAAGGGTGCGGTGACCGCCGCCCTTGCGGGGGTCACCCTTGCCCCTCGTGACCTTGTAGACGACACCCGCCACCACGTCCACCAGCGCGCACAGCCCGAGGGACAGCGGCCCGAACGCGTTGGATATCGTCGCGGCCTTGTGATCGAGGTCGGGAGCCAGCGCCGCCCCGGCGCTGATCAGCGCTCCGACCACGAGGACCGGCCACGGCATCGGATGGCCGTACGCCGTCGCCGCCGCCCCCACCCCCAGCCAGGCAGCCGCCCCTGACAGCGAGTGCGCCGGTCCCATCATGGTTCGTCCCGCCCCGTTTTCCGTTGTGCTGAAGCCCAGTTGAGCGCTGTCCGAGAAGGAAGCGTATCGCTCATGATCTTCGCGAGGACAGCCGGTTCCCCCTCGCGGCGAGAAGGCAGGCAAGATGGAGGCGTGACCCTTATCGATCAGCTCCCCGCGACCGCCGACCCCGACGCTCTCTTCGAGGCTTTCTCGTCGTGGGCGGAGGGTCAGGGCATCACGCTCTATCCGGCTCAGGAGGAGGCGCTGATCGAGGTGGTCTCCGGGGCCAACGTGATCCTCTCGACCCCCACCGGGTCGGGAAAGAGCCTGGTCGCGGCGGGTGCGCACTTCGCCGCGCTGGCCCATGACAAGGTCACTTTCTACACCGCGCCGATCAAGGCCCTGGTCTCGGAGAAGTTCTTCGACCTGTGCAAGCTCTTCGGCACCGAGAACGTCGGGATGCTCACCGGCGACGCGTCGGTGAACGCGGACGCCCCGGTGATCTGCTGCACCGCCGAGGTGCTGGCATCGATCGCGCTGCGCGACGGCAAGTACGCCGACATCGGCCAGGTCGTGATGGACGAGTTCCACTTCTACGCGGAACCGGACCGGGGCTGGGCCTGGCAGATCCCCCTCCTGGAACTGCCGCAGGCGCAGTTCGTCCTGATGTCCGCGACCCTCGGTGACGTCTCGCGGTTCGAGGCGGACCTGACCCGGCGCACCGGCCTGCCCACCTCGGTGGTCCGCTCGGCGACCCGCCCGGTCCCGCTCTCGTACGAGTACCGGCGGACCCCGATCACCGAGACGCTGACCGAGCTGCTTGAGACCAAGCAGTCGCCCGTCTACATCGTGCACTTCACCCAGGCCGCGGCGGTCGAGCGCGCACAGTCGCTGATGAGCATCAATATGTGCAGCCGGGAGGAGAAGGACCGGATCGCCGACCTTATCGGCAACTTCCGCTTCACCACCAAGTTCGGCCAGAACCTCTCGCGTTATGTGCGCCACGGCATCGGCGTCCATCACGCGGGGATGCTCCCCAAGTACCGCCGTCTGGTCGAGAAGCTGGCGCAGGCGGGCCTGTTGAAGGTCATCTGCGGTACGGACACCCTGGGGGTCGGGGTCAACGTCCCCATCCGCACGGTGCTGTTCACCGCGCTGACGAAGTACGACGGGACGCGGGTCCGTACGCTCCGCGCCCGGGAGTTCCACCAGATCGCGGGCCGCGCGGGGCGGGCCGGGTTCGACACCGCGGGCTTCGTCGTCGCGCAGGCCCCCGAGCACGTGGTGGAGAACGAGAAGGCGCTCGCCAAGGCCGGCGACGACCCGAAGAAGCGCCGCAAGGTGGTCCGCAAGAAGGCACCGGAAGGCTTCGTCGCCTGGAGCGACACCACCTTCGAGAAGCTGATCGCAGCCGATCCCGAGCCTCTGACCTCGCGGTTCCGGGTCAGCCACACCATGCTGCTCTCGGTGATCGCCCGGCCGGGCAACGCTTTCAAGGCGATGCGCCACCTCCTGGAGGACAACCACGAGCCGCGCAAGGCGCAGCTGCGGCACATCCGCCGGGCCATCGCGATCTACCGTTCGCTGCTCGACGGCGGTGTGGTGGAGCAGCTGGACGCGCCGGACGCCGAGGGCCGCATCATCCGGCTCACCGTCGACCTCCAGCAGGACTTCGCGCTCAACCAGCCGCTGTCCACGTTCGCGCTGGCCGCTTTCGACCTGCTGGACGCCGAATCCCCCTCGTACGCCCTGGACATGGTCTCGGTGGTCGAGTCGACGCTGGACGACCCGCGGCAGATCCTCGCCGCCCAGCAGAACAAGGCCCGCGGTGAGGCGATCGGCCAAATGAAGGCCGAGGGGATGGAGTACGAGGAGCGCATGGAGCGGCTCCAGGAGGTCACGTACCCCAAGCCGCTCGAAGAGCTGCTGGTGCACGCCTACAACGTCTACCGTACGAGCCATCCGTGGGTCGGCGACCACCCGGTGTCGCCGAAGTCGGTCATCCGTGACATGTACGAACGGGCCATGACCTTCACCGAGTTCACCTCGCACTACGAACTCGCCCGCACCGAGGGCATCGTGCTGCGGTACCTGGCGGGCGCGTACAAGGCGCTCGACCACACCATCCCGGACGACCTCAAGTCCGAGGACCTCCAGGACCTCATCGCCTGGCTGGGCGAGCTGGTCCGCCAGGTGGACTCCAGTCTGCTGGACGAGTGGGAGCAGCTGGCCAACCCGGAGGTGGAGACCGCGGAGCAGGCGGCCGAGCGCGCCGACCAGGTCAAGCCGGTCACGGCCAACGCCCGCGCCTTCCGGGTCCTCGTACGCAACGCCATGTTCCGCCGGGTGGAGCTGGCGGCGCTGGACAACGTGGCCGCGCTCGGCGAGCTGGACGGCGAAGCGGGGTGGGACGAGGACGCCTGGGGCGAGGCGATGGACGCCTACTGGGACGAGTACGACGACCTGGGCACGGGGCCGGACGCGCGCGGCCCCAAACTGCTGATCATCGACACGGACGGGGAGAACGCCCCGCACGGGGTGTGGCGGGTGCGGCAGATCTTCGCCGACCCGAACGGCGACCACGACTGGGGCATCAGCGCGGAGGTGGACCTCGCCGCGTCCGACGAGGAGGGCCGTGCGGTCGTCCGGGTCACCGCCGTCGGCCAGCTGTGACCCGGGCAACCGCCGTGACCTGGAAGGACACCGAATGACCAGCCCCACCGAGAGACTGATCGACCTGCTGGACCTGGAGCAGATCGAGGTCGACATCTTCCGCGGGCGCAGCCCGCACGAGTCCCTGCAGCGGGTCTTCGGCGGACAGGTCGCGGGCCAGGCCCTGGTCGCGGCAGGCCGCACCACCGACGGGGAGCGGCCGGTCCACTCGCTGCACGCCTACTTCCTGCGGCCGGGCAGGCCGGGGGTGCCGATCGTCTACCAGGTGGAACGGGTCAGGGACGGCCGCTCCTTCACCACCCGCCGGGTGACCGCCGTCCAGCAGGGCCGCACCATCTTCAATCTGACGGCCTCCTTCCACCGGCCCGAGGAGGGCAGCTTCGAGCACCAGGCGCCGCCGGGCCGGGAGGTGCCGGACCCGGAGACGCTGCCGTCGGTCTCCGACGAGATCCGTGAGCACCTGGGCGAACTGCCCGAGGCGCTGGAGCGGATGGCCCGCAGACAGCCCTTCGAGATCCGGTATGTGGACCGGCTGCGCTGGACCCCCGACGAGATCGAGGGCGCCGATCCGCACAGCGCGGTGTGGATGCGGGCGGTCGGGCCGCTCGGCGACGACCAGCTGATCCACACCTGTGCCCTCACGTACGCCAGCGACATGACGCTGCTGGACGCGGTCCGTATCCCGGTCGAGCCGCTGTGGGGGCCGCGCGGATTCGACATGGCGTCGCTGGACCACGCCATGTGGTTCCACCGCCCGTTCCGTACGGACGAGTGGTTCCTCTACGACCAGGAGTCGCCCATCGCGACGGGCGGGCGGGGGCTGGCCCGGGGCCGGATCTTCGACCGTGCGGGGAATCTGCTGGTCTCGGTCGTCCAGGAGGGCCTGTTCCGCAGACTCGGCGCCTGATCCGGCGGGCTGCGGGAGTGCCGTGACGGGGCCCCGCGGGGCGGGTCCGGCAGTCGGACCAAGCCACAGAGCGGCCCCGCCGGACTTCTCCTACGGTGTGATCATGTCCCAAGCGATGTGGTGTTCTGTCAGGATTCGTGCGGCTGTGGCCGTTTCCCTGCCCGCACTGGTGCTCGCCTCCCTCTCGTCGGCCGCGCGGGCCGACAGCAGTCCCGCGCCCCGGCCGGCCGCGGACAGCGGACGGTCCGCGCTGTACGGCACCGGCGTCCAGGTGGCGTCCGGGGCCGCCCGGCCGCCCGAGACGACGGCGCTGTCGTGGATGGTGACCGATCTGCGCACCGGCCGGGTGCTGGCGGCCAGGAACGCGCACCGGCCACTGCCCCCGGCCAGCACGCTCAAGACGCTCTTCGCGCTGACCGTGCTGCCGAAGTTCCCGCCGCAGGAGGTGCACCGCGCGGACCTGACCGACCTCACCGGGCTCCAGCCCGGAAGCAGCCTGGTCGGGATGCGGGAAGGCACTCGGTACACGGTCGCCGATCTGTGGCGCGGCGTGTTCCTGGCCTCGGGCAATGACGCGGTGCACACCCTGGCGACGATGAACGGCGGTGTACCGGCGACCATCAGGAGCATGCAGGCGACCGCCCGCCGGCTCGGGGCGCACGACACCGTGGTCAAGTCGGCCGACGGATACGACACCCCGGGGCAGCACTCGTCGGCGTACGACCTGTCGCTGTTCGCCCGCGCGGGTCTGACGAATCCGGAGTTCCGGCAGTTCGCCTCGACCAGGACCGCGCGTTTCCCCGCGTCGGGCGGGCCGGACGCCTTCGGCATCCAGAACACGAACAGGCTGCTCGTCGGGTCGCACGGTGTCACGCAGTACCCCGGCCTGCTCGGGGTGAAGAACGGCTACACGACGGAAGCGGGCAACACCCTGGTCACCGCCGCCCAGCGGAACGGGCGCACCCTCCTGGTGACCGTCATGAACCCGCAGTCCGGGCAGCCGAACGGCGCCTACGACGAGACACGCTCCCTGTTGGACTGGGGGTTCGCGACGGCGCCCACCGTCTCACCGGTGGACGTGCTGCCCGCCTTCCACCCGGCGCGTCCCCCGGCCCCCGCCGGCAGCAGGGCGCCCGCCGAACACACGCCCCCGGTGGCGGCTTCGCAGACCTCGCACATCACGGTGTCCGGCTGGACGGCCTTCCTGTTCGCCGGCGGGGTGGCCGCCGCCGCGCTGGCCGGCGCCCTGCTGATCGCCCGCCGCCGGGCGCGCAGACAGGGCGGACCGGCCTGAGCCGGTGAGCGGTCAGCGGGGCCGGGGGGGCGCAGGACGGGGGCGTTGGCCGGGTGTTCACGGGTCTCTGGAACAGTACGTACCACTGACCTACGACAGGAGCTGACGATGAGCCTGTACGACATCCCGCTGCACACCCTGACCGGCGACGCGACCTCCCTGGCCGACTACCGGGGCAAGGCGGTGCTGCTGGTGAACGTGGCGTCCAAGTGCGGACTCACCCCGCAGTACGCCGGTCTCGAAAAGCTTCAGCAGCAGTACGGGGAGCGCGGCTTCACCGTCATCGGGGTGCCCTGCAACCAGTTCGCCGGGCAGGAGCCGGGCAGCGCCGAGGAGATCCAGACCTTCTGCTCGGCCAGTTACGGGGTGACGTTCCCGATGCTGGAGAAGACCGACGTCAACGGCGCCGGGCAGCACCCGCTCTACGCGGAGCTGACGAAGGTGGCCGACGGTGCGGGTGAGGCCGGGGACGTCCAGTGGAACTTCGAGAAGTTCCTGATCTCGCCGACGGGCGAGGTCGTCTCCCGGATCCGACCGCGCACCGAGCCGGAGGCGCCTGAGGTCGTGGCGGCCATCGAGGCGCAGCTGCCGGCCTGACGGAGCGGCCCGGACCGATAAGGCGGCCCGGCCCAGGGAAGCGGAGCAAGCCCGCGGAGGATTCTCCGCGGGCCTGCTGTGCTCCTGGTACGGGATCCCGTCGGCCGGATCCCGTACCGGCCGGGCGGGGCGGCACGGGCCGCCTCAGCGGATCGGCATGCCCGCCAGGGTCCGGGCGATCACCAGACGCTGGATCTCGCTGGTGCCCTCGAAGATGGTGTAGATCGCGGAGTCGCGGTGCATGCGCTCGACCGGGTACTCACGGGTGTAGCCGTTGCCGCCCAGGATCTGGATGGCCTGGGCCGTGACCTTCTTGGCCGTCTCGCTGGCGTACAGCTTGGACATGGAGCCCTCGGCCGCGGTGAACGGCTTGTTCGCCGACGCCATCCAGGAGGCGCGCCAGACCAGCAGGCGGGCCGCGTCGATCTGCGTCCGCATGTCGGCGAGCTGGAAGGCGACGCCCTGGTTGTCGATGATCGGACGGCCGAACTGGCTGCGGGTCTTCGCGTAGTCCAGCGCGACCTCGTATGCCGCCCGCGCGGTGCCGACCGCCATGGCGCCGACCGCGGGGCGGGACGCCTCGAAGGTGGCCATCGCCGCGTTCTTCACACGCTCGCCGCCGCCCTGCTTCGCACGCTCCCGGGCGCGGGCCAGCCGCTCGTCCAGCTTCTCCTTGCCGCCGAGCAGACAGTGGCCCGGTACCCGGACGTCCTCCAGGACGACCTCGGCGGTGTGGGAGGCGCGGATGCCGTGCTTCTTGAACTTCTGGCCCTGCGTCAGGCCCGGTGTCCCCGGCGGGACGATGAACGAGGCGTGCCCCTTCGATCCGGCGTCGGGGTCGACGACGGCGACCACGACATGGACGTTGGCGATGCCGCCGTTGGTCGCCCAGGTCTTGGTGCCGTTGAGCACCCACTCGTCCTTGGCCTCGTCGTACACCGCGCGGGTCCGCATCGCGGCGACGTCGGATCCGGCGTCGGGTTCGGACGAGCAGAAGGCCGCGACCTTGACGTCGTTCGCGTCGCCGTACATCTGCGGGATCCAGGTGCCGATCTGGTCCTCGGTGCCGTTGGCGAGGACCCCGACCGCGGCCAGACCCGTACCGACGATCGAGAGCGCGATGCCCGCGTCGCCCCAGAAGAGCTCCTCCATCGCCATGGGGATACCGAGGCCGGTGGGGTCGAAGAACTGCTGGGCGTAGAAGTCGAGCGAGTAGATGCCGACCTTGGCCGCCTCCTGGATCACCGGCCAGGGGGTCTCCTCACGCTCGTCCCACTCGGCGGCAGCCGGGCGGATGACGTCCGCGGCGAATCCGTGGATCCAGTCACGGACCTGCTTCTGGTCATCGTTGAGTTCGAGCGTGAACTCGGCCATGTCCCCTCCAGCACTGCGTTCCATCGGAATGTTACTTGCGGTAACCGCAGTCTGTTACTGGCAAGTAGCCCCTGTCAACCTCCAGGGTCGCCCCCGGCACGGGCCCCCGGTCGGGTGTTACGTTTCGGCAGGGGGCCGGACCGGGCGGCGCAAGCACCACGGATCCGCGTCACAGAGCCAGAATCGCAGGGCGGGGAAGAGGTACCCATGGGGACCACACAGGCCACACCGGCCGGACAAGCAGCGCAGACCACACAGCAGCGCTCGGCACACAGCCGGCGCCGGGAGCTGCTGGAGGCGGCCGACCGGGTCGTGCTGCGGGACGGCCCGAAGGCGTCCATGAACGCCATCGCGGCCGAGGCGGGGATCACCAAGCCCATCCTCTACCGGCACTTCGGCGACAAGGGCGGCCTCTACCGGGCGCTCGCCAAGCGCCACACCGACGCACTGCTGAGCGCGCTGCGGGCCGCGCTGGACGCTCCGGCCGGCCGGCGGGAGCGCGTCGAGGCCACGCTGGACACCTATCTCGCGGCGATCGAGGCCAGACCGCAGGTCTACCGCTTCCTGATGCATCCGGCCGACGACGGCCAGCAGCCCGAGCAGACCTTCGACGTGGGGCTGCACTCGGCGCCGCTGCTGCGCAGGCTCGGCGAGGAGCTGGCCAAGGTGATCGCCGAACGCGTCGACCTCGGTCCGGGCAGTGAGCAGCTGGCGCGGGTCTGGGGTCATGGCATCGTCGGGATGATGCACGCGGCGGGCGACTGGTGGCTCGGTGAACGCCCCTGCCCGCGGGAGCAGTTGGTCAGCAGCCTCGCCGATCTCCTCTGGGGCAGGCTCTCCACGGCCTCCGACCGCACCGGCGGACCGGGCTTCTGAAACACCCGGCCGCGGCAGCCGTCCGGCGGGCACGGCAGTGCGGCGGCGAGGGACAAGGGGCTCAGGGGCGAAAGGGGCTCAGGGCAAGGGGCAGGGCCCTCAGGGTCCCAGCGGTTCAGCCCGGACTCGTGGGTGCGGTGCGCTCAGCGGATCAGCCCGGCCCGGCGGCCGGCCCGCAGCGCCCTGCCGCGGCGCCATCCGGCCAGCCGGTCGGTGTACATCAGGCCGTCGAGATGGTCGCACTCGTGCTGGAGGCAGCGCGCGAAGAACCCGGTGCCGCTGACCGTGACCGGCTCCCCGGTCACCGAGAAGCCCTCCACGACGGCATGGTCGAAGCGCGGCGTGCCCGCCTCGATGCCGGGCAGTGAAAGACAGCCCTCGGCGCCGCGCACGGTGACCCCGTCGGCCTCCACCAGCCGGGGGTTGACCAGATGTCCGAGATGGCGGACGTCCTCGTCGTCCGGGCAGTCATAGACGAACACCCGCAGCCCGGCGCCGATCTGATTCGCCGCGAGGCCGACACCCCGTGCCGCGTACATCGTCGCGAACATGTCCTCGACGAGCCCGGCGAGCGAGGCGTCGAAGCCCGCCACCGGCTCGCAGGGCGCGTGCAGCACGGGATCGCCGTACGGACTCATCGTCCGCACGGCTCCGGAACTGCCGGGGATCGGGCGGTTTCGCATGACGGCAAGCGTACGTTCCGCCCGGAACAGCGCCGCCCCGGTGGTGCCGAGGTCGGGCGCACGGCCGGATCTCGATAGGCTGAGCCCCGCGCCGACGCAAGGAGGATCTAGGACGATGGACGGCAACACGGAGCCGCTGTCGCCGCGGGCCAAGCTGGCCGTGACGGCAGGCAAGGCCGCGGCAGCGGTATCGCGCGCCGCGGGGCGCGGCAGCGGATCGGTGATCGGCGGCAAGGTCGCACTGCGGCTCGACCCCGACCTGCTCGGGCGCCTCGCCCAGCATCTGGACGTGATCCTGGTCTCGGCGACGAACGGCAAGACCACCACGACCCGGCTCATCGCCGAGGCGCTGCGCGCAGCGGGCCCGGTCGTGTCGAACGCCCTGGGCGCCAATATGCCCGCGGGCATCACCTCCGCGCTGGCGGGCGGTTCCGACGCGCGCTTCGGCGTGATCGAGGTCGACGAGAAGTACCTCGCCGGAGTCGCACGCGACACGACACCCAAGGCGATCGCGCTGCTGAACCTCTCCCGCGACCAGCTCGACCGGGCGGGCGAGACCCGCATGCTGGCCGAGCGGTGGCGGGAGGGGCTGGCCGGGACGAAGGCCGTCGTCATCGCCAACGCGGACGACCCGCTGGTCGTGTGGGCCGCTTCGTCCTCCCCCACCGTGGTCTGGGTCGCGGCCGGCCAGGAGTGGAAGGACGACGCCTGGTCGTGCCCGTCCTGCGGCGGTGTGCTCCAGTGGCCGAACGACGAGTGGTTCTGCGCGGACTGCGGTTTCCGCCGCCCGGCGCCCAGTTGGGCGCTCTCCGGGGACTACGTCGTCGATCCGCACGGTTCGGCCTGGCCGATCCACCTCCAGCTGCCGGGCCGGGCCAACAAGGCGAACGCGACCACGTCGGCGGCCGTCGCGGCGACCTTCGGTGTCCCGCCGCAGGTGGCGCTGGAGCGGATGTACGGCGTGCAGGCTGTCGCGGGCCGGTACGACGTGGTGTCGTTCCTCAACCGTGAGGTACGGCTGCTGCTCGCCAAGAACCCGGCGGGCTGGCTGGAGACGTTCTCGCTGATCGATCCGCCGCCGACGCCGGTGATCCTCGCCGTCAACGCCCGCGGCGCCGACGGCACGGACACCTCCTGGCTCTGGGACGTCGACTACACCCGCCTCGCGGGCCACCCCATCTTCGTCATCGGCGACCGCAAGCTGGACCTCGCGGTACGGCTCGAAGTGGCCGGGCTCCAGTTCCAGGTCTGCGAGACGGTGGACGAGGCGGTCCAGTACGCGCCGCCCGGCCGGATCGAACTGATCGCCAACTACACCGCGTTCCAGGACGTGCGCCGCCGCGTCGGCAACTGACCTCAGAGGAAACGATGATGAGCGACAACAGCCTGCGTCTGGTGTGGGTCTACCCGGACCTGCTGAGCACCTACGGCGACCAGGGCAACGCCCTGGTGGTGGAGCGCCGGGCCCGCCAGCGCGGCCTCGACGTGACCCGTATCGACGTGCGCAGCGACCAGCCGGTGCCGACATCCGGCGACATCTATCTGATCGGCGGCGGCGAGGACCGCCCGCAGCGGCTGGCGTCCGAGCGGCTGCGCAGGGACGGCGGGCTCAGCAGGGCGGCCTCCAACGGCGCGATCATCTTCTCGGTCTGCGCCGGGTACCAGATCCTCGGCCACGAGTTCATCAACGACCTCGGCGAGCGCGAGCCGGGCCTGGGGCTCCTCGACGTGATCTCGACCCGCGGCGAGGGCGACCGCTGCGTCGGCGACGTGTACGGCGACATCGACCAGCGGCTCGGCCTGCCGCCGCTGACCGGTTTCGAGAACCACCAGGGCATCACCCATCTCGGGCCGACCGCCCGCCCGTTCGCCCGCGTCCAGCTCGGCCGGGGCAACGGCACGGGCGACGGCACCGAGGGCGCGTACAACGACACCGTCTTCGGTACGTACATGCACGGCCCGGTGCTGGCCCGCAACCCGCAGATCGCCGATCTGCTGCTCAAGCTGGCCCTGGACGTCAACGCGCTGCCGCCGACCGACGACCGCTGGTACGAGGCGCTGCGGGCCGAGCGGATCGCGGTGGCAACACAGCCCGCATGAGGCCCGATACGTACATCTGAGCGGCGTCCAGCAGGCGGACGCCCGCTACGTCTCCGCAGCCCTCCGCCGGTAGGCTGACGGGGATCCAGCCCGGACGACGTGGTCCGGTCACAGGCCCACGTTGCAAAGGTAAGTCGGGCAATGCGAATTGGTGTCCTCACCTCCGGCGGCGACTGCCCCGGTCTGAACGCCGTCATCCGCTCGGTCGTGCACCGCGCCGTCGTCGACCACGGCGACGAGGTCATCGGCTTCCACGACGGGTGGAAGGGCCTGCTCGAATGCGACTACCGCAAGCTCGACCTCGACGCGGTGGGCGGCATCCTGGCCCGCGGCGGCACGATCCTCGGCTCCTCGCGGGTGCAGCCGGCGCATCTGCGTGACGGCGTGGAGCGCGCCCGGGGGCATGTCGCCGATCTGGGGCTCGACGCGATCATCCCGATCGGCGGCGAGGGCACCCTGAAGGCGGCGCACCTCCTCTCCGAGGCCGGGCTGCCGATCGTGGGTGTGCCGAAGACCATCGACAACGACATCGCGTCGACCGATGTCACCTTCGGTTTCGACACGGCCGTGGGGGTCGCGACCGATGCCCTCGACCGGCTGAAGACCACCGCCGAGTCGCATCAGCGGGTACTGATCGTCGAGGTCATGGGGCGCCACACCGGGTGGATCGCGCTGCACTCGGGCATGGCGGCGGGCGCGCACGCCATCGTCGTCCCCGAGCGCCCCTTCGACATCGACGAGCTCACCGAGCTGGTCGGCCGGCGCTTCTCGGCGGGCAAGAAGTTCGCGATCGTGGTGGTCGCCGAGGGCGCCAAGCCGCGCGAGGGCTCGATGAGCTTCGATGTGGGCGCCAAGGACATGTACGGGCACGAGCGGTTCGCCGGGGTCGCCAGGCAGCTCTCCATCGAGCTGGAGGAGCGTCTCGGCAAGGAGGCCCGTCCGGTGATACTCGGTCATGTGCAGCGCGGCGGCACCCCCACCGCGTACGACAGGGTCCTGGCCACCCGGTTCGGCTGGCACGCCGTGGAGGCCGCGCACCGCGGTGCTTTCGGCATGCTGACCGCCCTGCGCGGCACGGAGATCACCATGGTGCCGCTGGGCGAGGCCGTGGAGACCCTCAAGACCGTGCCCGCCGAGCGGTACGCCGAAGCGGAGTGCGTCCTCTGAGCCTCCTCTGACGTTCCCCATTCGCCCGATACGGTACGAACTGCCCCCGGCCACAACTGCGGCCGGGGGCAGTTCTACTCTGGTGCGGACATCAGGCACGAATCAGGAGTGAGTGGATGGACCACAGCGGGCACGGCATGCCCATGGACGGCATGACCATGGATCTGCCGCCGTTCACGCTGGGACGGGGGCTGGGTTTCTCCGCGGACCCGTTCTTCCTGATCGGCTGTCTGGTGGGGCTCGCGCTGTACGGCTGGGGCGTGGTCCGGCTGCGCAGGCGCGGTGACAGCTGGCCGGTCCACCGGATCGCGCTCTTCGTCGTCGGGGTGCTGACCGTCGGCCTCACGATGTGCACGAAACTGAACGACTACGGCATGGTCATGTTCAGCGTGCACATGGTGCAGCACATGATCATCAGCATGCTCTCCCCCATCCTGCTGCTGCTCGGCGCGCCGGTGACCCTGGCCCTGCGCGCCCTGCCCGTCGCGGGCCGGGGCAACCGCAAGGGTCCGCGCGAGCTGCTGCTGATGCTGCTGCGGAGCCGCTACATGCGGATCATCACGCACCCGGCCTTCACCATCCCGCTCTTCATCGCCAGCCTCTACGGGCTCTACTTCACCCCGCTCTTCGACTTCCTGATGGGCTCGATGACCGGACACATCGTGATGATGGTCCACTTCCTCTTCGTGGGGCTGATCTTCTTCTGGCCGATCATGGGGATCGACCCGGGACCGCACCGGCCGGGGTACGTCATGCGGATGCTGGAGCTCTTCGCCGGGATGCCCTTCCACGCGTTCTTCGGCATCGCGCTGATGATGGCGTCCGAGCCGATGGTGCAGGTGTACAAGCACCCGCCCATGTCGCTGGGGATCGACGCGCTCTCGGACCAGGAGGCCGCGGGCGGTATCGCCTGGGCGTTCAGCGAGATCCCGTCCGTACTGGTGCTGATCGCGCTGGTCTTCCAGTGGTACAGCTCCGAGCAGCGGGTCTCCCGGCGCTCCGACCGGGCCGAGGACCGCAACGGCGACCAGGAGCTGGCCGCCTACAACGCCTACCTGGCGTCACTCCAGGCACGCGGCCAGTAGCGGAGAAGGCCCCCGGCGGGCGACGATGGCCCTCCACCTTCGGAGGAGGAGCGGCCATGCCCGGTTCTGTGAAAACGATGGGTGTCATCACCGTGGGGGCCCTGGTCACGGTGACGGGGTATTCGGTGGTGCTCGGCAGCAACGGCTGGCTGTGGTTCGGCTGGGTGGTGCTGGGTCTGGTGACCGTCGGGATGGTCGCGGCGCGCGGCAGCAGCTGAGCGGCCGGGCCGGGGCGCTCAGAACCGGAAGACCGGGCCGGTGGCCGCGTCGAGCGAGCAGGCGTTGGCGAAGGTCCGGTCCCAGTGGGTGGGCCGGCCGCCCCACGTCCCGGCGACGGTGGCCTCCACCGGATCGGACTGCCTGGTGCAGGGCCGCGGCTCGCCGTCGAGACGGTCGAAGCTGCCGCCGGCCCGGTCGAGCGCTCGGCAGGCGGCCGAGGCGTCGGGGTGCGAGCCGTCCTCTCCCGCCGGCGCGCACCGGAGCAGCACGCTGCGGTTCCGGTCGGGGTGCGAGGGCGACGCGACGGTGAGGACGAGTCCGCTCGGGCGGATGGGCGGCGCTCCGGCGGCGGCCTGCGCGGGCGCCGCGGCGGCGAAAGCGAGCAGGGCCGCAGCGGCGGACATCGTACGGGGGCGCATCCGGTCCTCCAGGAACTCGGCACGAGGGTGGGAGCCCAGAGCATCCGGCCACCGGGCCCGGCGGCAAGTCACCGCGCCGCCCGGCCACCCGTACGGACGCGGATCCCGCTGCTCGAACGGCTCCCGGACGCATGCGGACGGGCCCGGGGGGCATGGACGGAGCAGGACGGACGGGTTCCGCGGCGGGCGGTGCGGCGGCTACTGTGCGCCGTCACGGGGAGCGACGGGGAGGCGGGCCGGCCATTGTTCTACTACATCCTTAAATTCGCCGTTTTCGGGCCGGTACTGAGGCTGCTGTTCCGGCCCAGGATCGAAGGGCTCGAACATATTCCGGAGGACGGCGCCGCGATCATCGCGGGCAACCATCTGTCCTTCTCCGACCACTTCCTGATGCCGGTCGTCCTCAGCCGGCGCATCACCTTTCTCGCGAAACAGGAGTACTTCACCGGGCCGGGCATCAAGGGCCGGCTGACGGCCGCCTTCTTCCGCAGCGTCGGCCAGATCCCGGTGGACCGGTCGGGCCGTGAGGCGGGCAGGGCCGCGGTCCGTGAGGGGCTCGGCGTGCTCGGCAGGGGCGAACTGCTCGGGATCTATCCGGAGGGCACCCGCTCGCACGACGGCAGGCTCTACAAGGGCAAGGTCGGGGTCGCCGTGATGGCCATCGAGGGCCGGGTCCCGGTGGTGCCGTGCGCGATGGTGGGCACCTTCGAGATCCAGCCGCCCGGCCGGCGGGTGCCGAAGATCCGGCGGGTCACGATCCGCTTCGGGGAGCCGCTGGACTTCAGCCGCTACGCGGGTCTGGAGAAGGAGAAAGTGGCGCTGCGGGCCGTCACCGACGAGATCATGTACGCGGTACTCGGGCTCTCGGGCCAGGAGTACGTCGACGCGTACGCCGCCGATGTGAAGGCCGCACAGGCGAAGAAGCCGCCGCACCAGCCGGGCTGACACCGGATCGGCTGTGAGCAGAACCGTCTGGCCCCGGGAGCGAGGCGGACCGTAGCGTCGGCGGCATGAGCAGCAGGGGAAGCGCCTTCGTACTGGGAGCGACAGGGCAGATCGGGCGCGCGGCGGTGCGCGCGCTGGTCTCGGACGGCTGGGAGGTGCGGGCCGCTTCGCGCGGGACGGGCGACAGCGACGACGGCCTGCCGGACGGTGTGCGTACCGTCCGTGTCGACCGGGATGTCGATGGCGCGCTCGCGGCGGCCCTGGGGCACGGCTGCGACGTCCTGGTGGACATGGTCGCGTACGGAACGGAGCATGCCCGGCAGCTGGTGGGCCTCGCGGACCGAATCGGCTCCGCGGTGGTGATCTCCAGTGGCGCGGTGTACGCGGACGCAGAAGGGCGCAGTTTCGACACCCAGGACGAGCCGGACGGTTTTCCGCGCTTTCCGGTGCCGATCCCCGAGAGCCACCTCACGGTCGGGCCGGGCCCGGCCACGTACGGCACCCGCAAGGTGGCGCTGGAGCGTGAGCTGCTGGCGGCGGCCGGGACGCTGCCCGTGACCCTGCTGCGGGCGGGCGCGATCCACGGTCCGCACGGCCGGGCGCCGCGTGAGCTGTACTTCGTCAAGCGGGCGCTCGACGGGCGGCCGGTGCGGATCCTGGCGTTCGGCGGGCGCAGCCGCTTCCACCCGGTGCATGTCTCCAACCTGGCCGAGATGATCAGGCTGGCCGCGCTGCGCCCGGGGTCGCGGGTGCTGAACGGCGGGGATCCCGAGGCGCCGACGGTCGCCGGGATCAGCGCGGCCATCGACGAAGTCATGGGCGTACGGAGCCGGTTGGTGCTGATCGAGGGGCGCGCCGCGGCGGACGGCACGGTGGGCAGCACACCATGGGGCGTCGACCACCCTGTGGTGTACGACATGTCGGCCGCCGAACGTGAGCTGGGCTACCGGCCGGTGACCGGGTACGCCGATTCCCTGCCCGCGACCGTGGAGTGGATCACCGGCCGGCTCCGGGACAGCGACGGGGACTGGCGCGGGGCCTTTCCCACGATGGCCAGGACGTACGACCCGCATCTCGATCTCTTCGACTACGCGGCGGAGGACGCCTGGCTGGGGAACCGGTGACCGAGCGGTCCCCCAGCGGGGGCTGTTACGGCTTCGGCGTGGCGTGCGGGGCGCAGGTCACATCGTGGCGGTCGGTGCTGCCGGTGAGCAGATAGCTGTCCACCCTGCTGTTGATGCACGGGTTGACCAGACCGGTCACCCCGTGCGAACCGGCGTCCTTCTCGATGATCAGGCGCGAGCCCTTGAAGCGCCGGTGCAGGTCGACGGCCCCCTGGAACGGTGTGGCCGCGTCACGGGTCGACTGGACGATCAGGACCGGCGGGAGGCCCTTGCCGGTGTGTACGTCGACCGGGGTCCGCTGCTTCGCGGGCCAGGTGGCGCACGGCAGGTTCATCCAGGCGTTGGACCAGGTCAGGAAGGGGTAGTCCTTGTTCAGCCTGGTGTTGTCCCGGTCCCATGTCCGCCAGTCGGTGGGCCACTTGGCGTCCGCGCACTCGACCGAGGTGTAGACGGCCGTCCCGTTCTCCGCCGAGATATTGCCCGCGGTGTCCGACATATCGGGCCCCGCGGCATCGATCAGCGGCTGCGGGTCACCGGCGAGGTACTGGCTCCAGGCCTTGGCGACCGGTGCCCAGGAGGAGTCGTAGTACGGCGCGTTCTGGAAGAACGCGAGCAGCTCGGCGGGGCCGACGACTCCGCCGAGCGGATGCTTCTTCGCCGTGGCCCGCAGCTTCTCCCACTGCTTTTCGACAGCGGCGGCCGTCTTCCCGATGTGGTACGCGGCATCGTTGGCGGCGACCCAGTTCTGCCAGTCGCTCCAGCGGCCCTGGAAGGCGATGTCCTGGTTGAGGTTGGCCTCGTACCAGATGTTCGACCGCTTCGGGTCGACCACGCTGTCCACGATCATCCGGCGGACATGGCCGGGGAAGAGCGTTCCGTACACCGCGCCGAGGTAGGTGCCGTAGGAGACGCCCAGGTAGTTGAGCCTCTTCTCGCCGAGCGCCGCCCGGATGACGTCGAGGTCACGTGCCGAGTTGGGCGTCGTCAGATACGGCAGCATCGCACCGCTGCGCTTGGCGCAGCCCTGCGCGTACTGCGCGGCGAGCTTGCGCTGGACCCGCTTGTCGGCCGTGCTGTCCGGGACCGGATCGGCCTTGGGGGCGCTGACGTACTGCTGCGGGTCGACGCAGGAGACCGGTGCCGAGTGGCCCACACCGCGCGGGTCGAAGCCCACGAAGTCGTACGCCTTGGCGGTGTTGACCCACAGGGCGCTCTTCGTGGTGGTCCTGGCGGGGAAGCGCATGCCCGAAGCGCCGGGGCCGCCGGGGTTGTAGACGAGGGAGCCCTGCCGCTGCGAGGCGGTGCCGGTGCTCACAGCGCGGTCGACGGCGAGCCGGATCGTCCGGCCGTCGGGGTGTGCGTAATCGACCGGGACGGTCACCCAGCCGCACTGGATCGGCTTCGCGAGCGCCCAGTCCGCAGGGCAGTCCTGCCAGTCGATCCCCGCCCTCGCCGCCCGCGCGGCGGCGACGGCTGCTCCGTGCGCCTCCGAGCCGGCGCGGCCGCGGCCGTCGGCGGTGGCCGACGGCGCAGCCATGGCGCCCGCTATGAGCGTCGCCGCGGCCAGAGCGCCGGCCGAACCGAGCACTGCGGTGCGTCTCACGTGGTACCTCCCCCTGTGCGAAGCGCCGTTCGTGCGGCGCTCTCCAGTACGTACCGGGGATCCTTTCTTGTGAACAGTCCCTGACAACAGGGCGCATGGGCGTTCTTTGCCAACCCGAAATGCGGCGAGGCGGGTCCCGGTGAGCGGTGCAGCCGTGGGCGGACCGCTCCCGTCCGCAACGGGGAACCAAGGGCCGGATGTTGGCGGGCAGCGGCTGAACCCCGTTCGCTGCACGGCAAGTTGGCGTGCTCCGGCCGAACTCGTCCCCGCACAGCACCCGGTGTGCGTGGCACGGTGATCCGTTCGGGCGGCCCGGCCCGCGTGCGGCCCGCCGTTCGTGCGCATACCGGCGTCCGCGCCCGCCTGCCGGAATGGTCCCCGGCCCGGACCACGCGCGGATCCGTCTTTCGGCGGTGGCCGTGACACCGATGGGCGTCCCCCGGAAGACGGAGGGTCGCAGCGGTCCGGCGGGCGCGCCGAGTTGCGCGGCGCGGCGGCGAACTCGCCCAGAACCGGGGCTGCGCCCCAGGTGAGAGCCGTGAAGCCGGGCTGGTCCATGGCCCGGGGAGCGTGGTGTCCACCCGAACAGGCCAAGTGACACGAACCATTACAAATCGGCGCGGTCAGTCATAGATCGGTCCTGCCATGGGTGAAGATCCGGGGGACGACAAGCCCCCGCCGCCGCGGCGGGGCGGTCCGGGCGGACGCCGAGTCCTGCCGCCGCACCCGGATGTCTGGTCGACACGAGTGGATCGGCAGGAGTGGAGGACCCAAGCAGTCCGGGGCGACAGCGACGTCGCTCCTCGGGGTGAAGCCGCCGGGCGGGGCGGCCGACTTGATCAGTCGGCCGGTCCGAACGGCGGCCGGGCAACTTCGCCGGCCCGAACCCGACAGGTCATCCTTCACAGGCGGTTTGCGAAGGGTTGCGCATGACTGCGCAGATTCATATCCCGTCTCTGCTCGCCCGCGCCGGAACAGCATCGGCCCTCACCCTCGCCGCAGTCGCGGGGACCTCGCTGGCACCGGGGGCAGCCGTGGAGGCCCAGGCCGCCGCGCACGCCGCACAGGCCGTACGGATCGCGGCCTCCAAGAAGGGGGCTCCCTACCAGTGGGGGGCGACAGGACCGTCGCGGTTCGACTGCTCAGGGCTGACGCAGTACTCGTACAAGCGGGTGGGCAAGACGCTGCCCCGCACCGCCCAGGCCCAGTACAACCGGGTACGCCATATCGCGGCCTCCGGCCGGCACCCCGGTGACCTGGTCTTCTTCCACTACGGCCGGAGCGTGTACCACGTCGGTATCTACGCCGGGGCCGGGAAGATGTGGCACTCCCCCAAGACCGGCGCGGTGGTGAGACTGGAGAAGATCTGGTCCCGCAGCGTCTGGTACGGCCGGGTGGGCTGACGCCGGGTCCCTGCGGGCGCTGTCAGCCCGTGCCGCCCTCAGCCCTGGACCGGGGCGGTCCAGGGCAGGGCGATCCAGACGGTCTTGCCGCCGTCCCGTGTCGGAGTCACCGTCAGCCGGCCGCCGTTCTCGGCCGCCAGCCAGCGGATGATCACCATGCCCCGGCCGTTGTCCTGCTGCACCGCGGCCGGCAGCCGCTGGGGCCAGCGCGGATGGGAGTCGGTGACCCCGACGCACAGCCGCTCGTCCCGCTCCAGAACGGCCTGCACCGTGAAGGTGGGGGACGCGCCGAAGGTGTGCTGCACCGCGTTGGTCGCGAGCTCCGAGACGATCAGCCGGATGGTGTCCGCCAGCTCCGCTTCGGAGGGCAGCCCCCATCCGGTGAGCACACGGGCCACGAACGTCCGGGCGGCCGGGACCGAGGCCGGCTCGCTCGGCAGGGTGACGGATGCTTCCTGGTGGTCTGCCATGACGGCCTGTCCCTTTCCCACCGCTGCGGCGCGGATCTCGTGCCGGATGCACTTCGAGACGGCCTCGGGTGGCGCTTCGTGCGAGCGTGACACTCATAGTGACCGCAGGACCGGCGATCCACAAAGAAGTGCATATATCTGTCGCTCAAAGTGATGAACTCTGCGACGGAAGACCGTATTTGGCGGCTGGAATGGCACGTTGGCATAAACGGGCCGACCGGAGGGAGAAGGGGGTGCGGAGCAGTCCCGCGGTGCGCCGCGTCAAACTCGGTGCCGAGCTGCGCAGGCTGCGTGTCCTGGCGGGCCTGACCAGCGCCGCCGCGGCCCGGCATGCGGGCTGGCACCAGTCCAAGGTGAGCCGGATCGAGACCGGGCGCAGTGGTGTGAAGCCGTCGGACGTGGCCCTGCTCCTCGATGCGTACGGGGTGGACGACGCCCCGCAGCGCGAACTGCTGGCCGCGCTGTGCGGGGCGGGGGCCGAGGAGAGCGCCGGCTGGTGGCACGCCTACCGGCGGCTGCTGCCCGCCCAGTACCGGGACTTCATCAGGCTGGAGTCCCAGGCCTGCACGGCGCACACCTTCGAGACCTCGGTGGTGCCGGGGCTGTTGCAGACGCCCGGTTACGCGAGGGCGGTCACCCGGGCGTCGCTCGACGGGATGCCCGCCGGGGCCGTCGACTCACTGGTCGATGTGCGGCTGGCGCGGCAGCGGGTGCTGGCGGCGGACCCGCCACTGGAGCTGAGCGCGGTGGTCGACGAGGGCGCGCTGCACCGGCGGATGGGCGGGCGCGGGGTGATGGCGGAGCAGTTGCGGCACGTACGGGAGGTGGCCCGGCTCCCCCATGTCCGTGTGCAGGTCATGCCGTTCGCGGCCGGCGGGCACATCGGACTCACCGGCTCTTTCACAATTTTCTCCTTTCCGAACATCATTGATCTGGATGTGGTCGTTCTCGACCACTTGATGAGTAGCCGTTATCTGGAACGGAAAGAAGACCTTGAGGCGTACAGCGCCGCGTTCCGCAGGATCCAGGCGCGCGCCCTTCCGCAGAAGGAATCGTTGGATCTCATCGCCGGGATCGGTGACGGCGTCTAGGGAGGCACCATGTCCGCACATCCTGCGAATGTCCCTTCCAGTACTTCTCTGAACAGCGCGCGGTGGCGGCGCAGCAGCCGCAGCACCGGAATGAACAACTGTGTCGAGACCGCGCTGCTCGACGGCGGTCTGCTGGCCGTCCGTGACTCCAAGCGGATCCACCGCCCGGCGCTGCTCTTCGGGGCGGACGCCTGGACCTGCTTCCTGGCGTCGGCGCACCGCCGGAGCGCAGCCACCGGCACCGCGGAGCGCGGTACCGCGGGCAGCTGAGGCGGGCGGCTTCCGGCCGGGTGACGGGCGGCAGAAGGGCCGGCGGGGTCCCGTCACCCGGTGGGCGCGGTCCGCAGGACCGTGTCCACCGCCCACTCGATCTGTTCCTCCGTCAGATCGGCGCGTGCGGTGAGCCGCAGCCGTGAGATCCCGTCGGGGACCGACGGGGGGCGGAAGCAGCCGGCCAGCAGGCCCGCCGCGCGGCAGTCGGCCGCCCAGCGCACCGCCTGTTCCGGCGAGGGCGCCAGTACGGAGACCACGGCCGCCTGCGGGCGTACCGCACTGAGCCCGCCCGCGGTGAGACGGGCGTGCAGGGTGTGCGCCACTGTGCGGGGGCGCCCGGCGAGCAGGGGTTCGTCGCGCAGCAGCCGCAGGCTCGCCAGCGCCGCTCCCACCGCCGCGGGCGCCAGGCCCGTGTCGAAGATGAAGGTGCGGGCCTCGTTGACGAGATGGTCGATGACCCGGGCCGGCCCCAGCACCGCACCGCCCTGACTGCCCAGGGACTTCGACAGGGTCACGGTGGCGACCACGTCGGGCGCCCCCGCGAGTCCCGCCGCGTGCACGGCGCCGCGCCCGCCGTCGCCGAGTACCCCGAACCCGTGCGCGTCGTCGGTGATCAGCGCCGCGCCGTAGGTACGGCAGACCGCGGCCAGTTCGGGCAGCGGCGCGGCGTCGCCGTCGACGGAGAAGACCGAGTCGGTGACGGCGACGGCCCGCCCGCCGCCGTGGACGTCCAGCGCCTTTCCGGCCGCATCGGGGTCGCTGTGCGGGACGACTTCGGTCACTGCTCTGGAGAGCCGGCACCCGTCGATGATCGAGGCGTGGTTGGCGGCGTCCGAGACGATCAGGGAGTCGGCTCCGGTGAGCGCGGTGAGCACGGCGAGGTTGGCCGCGTACCCGGACGAGAAGACCAGCGCCGCCTCGAAACCGCTGAACTGCGCCAGTTCGCCCTCCAGTTCGGCGTGGAGTGCGGTGGATCCGGTAATCAGCCGGGAGCCGGTGGCGCCCGCGCCCCAGCGGCGGGCCGCGTCGGCGGCGGCCGCGGTGACGACGGGGTGGCCGCTCAGCCCCAGATAGTCGTTGCTCGCGAGGTCCAGCGCGTCCGGGGCGGCGGACCGCGGCCGGAGCGTACGGACCAGCCCGGCGTCCGACCGGCGGCGCGCCGCGGTGTCGGTCCACTCGAAGGGCTCGCGGGGCTCGGCTGGAGTCATGGTCGGTCCCTTTTTGTAGGCAGTTCACAGACCCTAGCCGGGGCGATGCGGGGTCATGGTGTGGCAATACACACACGTCAGGTGGGAGGTGTTGTTCGGTTCCTCCTTGGCCGGAGGTGGTGGCGTAGGCCAGGATCACCCCTATGGACCTGCTGAACACGCTGGTGGACAAGGGGCTGCGGCGCGAACTGCCGACCCGTGAAGAGGCTCTCGCCGTACTGGCGACGACCGACGACGAACTGCTGGACGTGGTGGCGGCAGCCGGGAAGGTGCGGCGCCAGTGGTTCGAGCGCCGGGTGAAGCTCAACTACCTGGTGAATCTCAAATCGGGCCTCTGCCCGGAGGACTGCTCGTACTGCTCGCAGCGCCTGGGCTCCAAGGCCGAGATCCTCAAGTACACCTGGCTGAAGCCCGACGAGGCGTCGAGGGCCGCGGCGGCCGGAGTGGCGGGCGGTGCCAAGCGGGTCTGTCTGGTCGCCAGCGGCCGGGGGCCGACGGACCGTGATGTCGACCGCGTGTCGGAGACGATCGAGGCGATCAAGGAGCAGAACGAGGACATCGAGGTCTGTGCCTGCCTCGGGCTGCTCAAGGACGGCCAGGCGGAGCGGCTGCGGGCGGCGGGCGCCGACGCGTACAACCACAATCTCAATACGTCGGAGGCCACTTACGCCGACATCTGCACCACCCATGACTTCGCCGACCGGGTCGACACCGTCCAGCACGCCCGGGCTGCCGGTCTCTCGGCCTGCTCGGGGCTGATCGCCGGGATGGGGGAGAGCGACGCGGACCTGGTCGACGTGGTCTTCGCACTGCGCGGCCTGGACCCCGACTCGGTGCCGGTGAACTTCCTGATCCCGATGGAGGGAACCCCGCTGGCCGGGGAGTGGCATCTGACCCCGCAGCGGTGTCTGCGCATCCTGGCGATGGTGCGGTTCGTCTGCCCGGACGCGGAGGTACGGCTCGCGGGCGGGCGCGAGGTGCATCTGCGCACCTTGCAGCCGCTCGCCCTGCATCTCGTCAACTCCATCTTCCTCGGCGACTATCTGACGAGCGAGGGCCAGGCGGGCCGGGCCGACCTGGAGATGATCGCGGACGCCGGTTTCGAGGTGGAGGGCTCGGACACGACGACGCTGCCCGGACACCGTGCGGGTCTGGTGGCGGTACGCCGCAGGGGCGCCGGGACGGATCTCGCGCCCAATGCCTGAATCGGCGGAGCTGCTCGCACTCGACCGGCGCCATGTCTGGCACCCGTACGGTCCGATGCCCGGCCGACAGGAGCCACTGCTCGTCGAGTCGGCGTCCGGGGTGCGCCTGCGGGTGGCCGGCGCGGGCGAGCTGGTGGACGGCATGTCGTCCTGGTGGTCGGCGATCCACGGCTACAACCACCCGGTGCTGAACGAGGCCGCGCGCGGTCAGCTGGACCGGATGAGCCATGTGATGTTCGGCGGGCTCACCCATGAGCCCGCCGTCCGGCTCGCGGCGAAGCTGGTGGAGATCACCCCGGAACCGCTCCAGCACGTCTTCCTCTCCGACTCCGGTTCGGTCTCGGTCGAGGTCGCCGTCAAGATGTGCCTGCAGTACTGGCGTTCCGTCGGCCGCCCAGGGAAGCAGCGGCTGCTGACCTGGCGGGGCGGCTACCACGGGGACACCTGGCACCCCATGTCGGTGTGCGACCCGGAGGGCGGGATGCACGACCTGTGGTCGGGGGTACTGCCGCGGCAGGTCTTCGCGGACGCTCCCCCGGCGGAGTACGAACAGGGGTACGCCGATCACCTCCACGAGCTGATCGGCCGTCATGCGCGGGAGCTGGCAGCGGTGATCGTGGAGCCGGTGGTCCAGGGCGCGGGCGGGATGCGTTTCCACTCCCCCGGGTATCTGCGGGTGCTCCGTGAGGCGTGCGACGCACATGGTGTGCTGCTGGTCTTCGACGAGATCGCCACCGGCTTCGGCCGTACGGGCAGGCTCTTCGCCGCGGACCACGCCGGGGTCGCGCCGGATGTGATGTGTGTGGGCAAGGCCCTGACCGGCGGCTATCTGACGATGGCGGCGACGCTCTGCACCCCTCGGGTGGCCGAGGGGATCGCGCGGGGCGAGGTGCCGGTGCTGGCCCACGGGCCGACGTTCATGGGCAATCCGCTGGCCGCTGCGGTGGCCTGCGCCTCGGTCGACCTGCTGCTCGGACAGGACTGGGAACGGGAGGTCGAGCGCCTGGAAACGGCTCTGCTCGACGGTCTGTCCGGGGCGGCGGAGCTGCCGGGCGTCCGGGATGTCCGGGTCCTCGGTGCGATCGGGGTGGTCCAGCTCGACCATGAGGTGGACATGGCGGCGGCGACCCGGGTGGCGGTGCGCGAGGGGGTGTGGCTGCGGCCGTTCCGCGATCTCGTCTACACCATGCCGCCGTACATCACCGGTGATCAGGACGCGGCACGGATCTGCCGTGCGGTGTGCGCAGTGGCGCGGGAGGCATGACATGACGATTCTGGTGGTGACGGGGACCGGCACCGAGATCGGCAAGACGGTGGTGACCGCCGCGGTGGCCGCCGCGGCACACGGCCGGTCCGTCGCGGTGCTGAAACCGGCGCAGACCGGGCTGCTCCCCGGCGAGCACGGCGACGCGGCCGAGGTGGCACGGCTGGCCGGGGCGGTGACCGCGGTCGAACTGGCGCGCTTCCCGGACCCGTTGGCCCCGGCGACGGCCGCCAGACGCGCCGGGCTCGCGCCGCTGCGCCCGCAGGAGGTGGCGGAGGCGGCGCAGAAGCTGGCCGCCGAACACGATCTGGTGCTGATCGAGGGCGCGGGCGGGCTGCTCGTACGGTTCGACGACGAGGGCGGCACGCTCGCGGACGCGGCCCAGCTGATGGGGGCGCCGGTCCTGGTGGTCGCCCCGGCCACGCTCGGCACGCTGAACTCGACGGCCCTGACCGCCGAGGCGCTGCGCGCCCGGCGGCTGGAGTGTGCGGGGGTGGTGATCGGCAGCTGGCCGGCCGAGCCGGGTCTGGACGCCCGGTGCAATGTGGTGGACCTCCCCGAGGCCGCCGGGGCCCCGCTGCTCGGCGTGGTGCCGGAGGGCGCGGGCCGGCTGGCGCCGGCCGGCTTCCGCGACCGGGCGCGGAGCTGGCTCGCACCCCGCATCGGCGGGACCTGGGTCCGCGCCCAGCACGTCCCGGGAGGTCCTCCGGGGCCGCCGGAGTGCGCCGGGCCATCGGGGGCATGAGCGGGGCAGACAGTGGGACCATGGCCGAACCCGCTGCCGTCCCGTAGTGCCGTCCCGTACGCCGCCGGAGGAGAAGACCAGCGATGCCGCTGCGCAGCACCAGGAACCCACGCGACACCGTGCACCATCCGCTCTTTGCCCGCTTCTACGCCCGGTGCAGCGTCAGCGCCGACCGCACCGCGGGGGTGGCGGCCCACCGTGCCGAACTGCTCGCGGGCCTCTCCGGCCGGGTGATCGAGATCGGTGCGGGCAACGGGCTGAACTTCGCCCACTACCCGGCGGCGGTCTCCGATGTGGTGGCCGTCGAACCGGAGCGCACCCTGCGGCAGTTGGCGGTGCGGTCCGCGATGGAGGCCACGGCCACGGTGGACGTGGTGCCGGGGACGGCGGAGGCGCTTCCCGTGCGGGACGGGACGTTCGACGCGGCTGTGGCGTCGCTGGTGCTGTGCACCGTACGCGACCTTCCGCAGGCGCTCGCCGAGATCAGGCGCGTGCTGCGGCCCGGCGGTGAGCTGCGGTTCTTCGAACACGGTCTGGGCCGGGGCCGCGCGATGGCGACGGCCCAGCGGGCCGTGGACCGTACGGTGTGGCCGCTGCTCTTCGGTGGCTGCCACACGGCGCGGGACACCCTGGCCGCGATCGAGACGGCCGGTTTCGAACTGGGCGCCTACCGGCGGCTGAACGTGCCGGAGAGCGGTCTGCGTCTGCCTTCCTCGCCCTGTGTGCTGGGCAGGGCGAGGCGGCCGGGCCCGTCTGCTGTCGCATGAGGCGCGGGAGGACGGGGTGAAGGCGGGACGGGGGCCGGAAAGCGGGGCACGTCGGGAGCGGAGCGAGGCGGGAGGGCGTGCCAGGGACGGGAGAGCGGGGCGCCGGTGGCTCACAGGCTCCACTGGCGCAGTTCGTCGGCGATGGTCCGGACATCCGCCTTGTCCTGCTTCACCAGCCGCGCCAGATCTCTGACCTGCTCGGGCGAGGTGACGATCTTCAGCCCGCAGGCGATCAGATAGCCGTAGGCGACAGCTGAGGCGAACATCGCGTTGGAGTGCTCCAACGCCGGTACGTGGAGCAGCTGTTGCAGCAGAGCGGCGGCGCGGGCGTACGGGTCGCCGTAGACGGGGATCCCGAAGACCTCCGCCTCGTGCCGGCTGACGGCGGCCACCAGAGCGCCCCAGTCGGTGACGGGCGGATCGCCCGGCGTCTTGTGCTCGGCGACCATGAGCAGCCAGGCGAGATCGATCGTGAGGTTCAACGGCTGCCTTTGCGGCGCTTGGCCGCGGGGGCGGACTCCTGCTTGCCCGTGGGGGCGGACTCCTCCGCGAAGACCGACGCGTACTGCTTCATGAAGTCGGCGGCCGCTTCGACGAAGGTGTGCCCCACCTCGCCGGCGTCCTGGTTGACCAGCTCCTCGATATAGCGGTTCACGCTCACGCCCCGTTGGAGAGCGCGCTGGCGTGCCGCTTCGGCGGTCGCTTCGTCCACACGTACGTTCAGCTGGGTCTTGGCCACACCGCTACGCTAGCGCGCAAGCGCTAGCACCGGCAAGAGCGCCGGCCGGCTCAGAGGTCCAGGACGAGCCCCGGCGACAGGGCGCGGGACACACAGGCGTACATCCGGCCGGCCGGGGCTCCGATGTCGTCCCGGTGTTCGGGCTCGCCGTCGAGCACGGTGAGTTCGCAGCTGCCGCAGACACCTTCACGGCAGCCGGACGGTACGGGGAATCCGGCCTGGTTGAGCGCGTCGAGCAGCGACTCGTCCTCCGGCACCCGGACGGTCCGCCCCGACCGGGAACAGACGGCGTCGAAGGCCGTGTCGGGGCCGAACGATCTGGCCACCGGCTGGAACCGCTCCATCCGCAGCTGCCCGGCGGGGAACGCGGCCTCCGCGGCGGCCAGCATCGGTGCGGGTCCGCAGCAGTAGACCAGCGCACCGGGGGCCGCCCCGGAGGCCAGTGCCGCCAGGTCCGGCCTGCCGTGCTCCCGGGTGGCGACGATCCGGACCCGGTCCCCGTACGCGGAGCGCAGTTCCCCGGCGAAGGGCATCGCGTCGGCCGAGCGGCCGACGTACACGAGCGACGCGGGGATGCCCGAGGCGACCGCCGTCCGCAGCATCGGCAGGGTGGTGGTGATGCCGATCCCGCCCGCGAGGAAGAGGTACTCCGGCGCCGGTTCGAGCGGGAAGTGATTGCGCGGCAGCGACACTTCGAGGGTGCGCCCCTGGCGCAGAAAGCGGTGGATGTACTCGGATCCGCCCCGGCTGAGCGGATCGTGCCGTACCGCGATGCGGTAGGAGTCCTGGTCCGCCGGGTCGCCGCAGAGCGAGTACTGCCGGGTCAGCCAGTTCGGCAGGGCGAGGTCGATGTGCGCCCCGGGGGCCCAGGGGGCCAGTGGGCCGGTGGCACCGCGCAGGACGAGGGATACGACGTCCTGGGCGACCTGGTCGATGTGCTCGACGACGGTCTGCTGCATCGGGAATCCGCTTTCGGCTGGTCGGTCGGGCTGGTCAGTAGAGCTTCCGGTAGGCCTCTTCGAGGCTGCTGTCGATCACCTGGGGGTCGATGTCGAGACCGAGCTGAGCGGTGACGGTCTCGCCCGCTGTCGGGAGTTCATCGGCGAGGGCCTGGCTCGCGGGGTCCCACAGCCGGGACCTGAGGAGCGCCCGGCCGCAGTGGAAGTAGACCTCCGCCACGTCCACGACGAGCGCCAGCAACGGTTCCCGGGCCTCGGTCCGCATCCGGGCGAGCACGTCAGGTTCGTCGGTGGCATAGGCACTGCCGTTGACCCGCAGCATTTCGCGTACTCCCGGGACGAGGAAGAGCAGCCCGACCCCGTCGTTCTCGGCGAGATTGCGGAAGGAGTCGGCGATCTTGTTGCCGGGCCGGTCGGGGATCGCGAGCGTGTGGGGGTCGAGGACCTTCACGAACCCGGGGTAGTCGCCGCGGGGCGAGCAGTCGGTACGTCCCGCGGCGTCCGCCGTGGCCAGGGTCAGGAAAGGCGAGTGGGCGATGAAGCGGTGCACATACTCATCGACGTGGTCGAGCTTCTTGTCCTTCATCATCGCGTCGGGCTCGCCGAGCCGGGTGCGTACTCCGGCCGGCGACACCCGCCGGGGGCGTGTACGGGGAGATGTCACGAGGAGTCCTTTCCTGAGCGGCACGTGGCGACGGCGCTGCGCTGCTCCGCCGCAGTCCATGGCAGTATTGTGAGCAATTGCTCATGTCGTGCGCCACTCGCTTTCGGGTCGTGCTCCAGGAGGTGCCGTGGCATCGGGTTCCCGCAGACTTCAACCACGTAAGAAGCCGCTCCAGGCCAGATCCGAACTCACCCGGCAGCGCATCCTCACCGCCGCTGCTCACGTTTTCGCCGAGCACGGCTATGCCGCCGGGACCACCAACCGGATCGCCGAGCAGGCGAGGATCTCCATCGGCTCGCTGTACCAGTACTACCCGAACAAGGACGCGATCCTGGCCGAGCTGCTGAACCGGCACCTCGACGCGGGGGTGGCGGCGACGCAGCGGCTGGAGGAGGAACGCCCCGGCTCTCTCGAAGAGGTGATCCGCGGCTTCGTCCGGGTCTCGATCGAGAACCACCAGGACGACCCGCAGTTGCTGCGCGTCATGGCCGAGCAGGGGCCGCGCTCGCCCGAACTGCTGGAGAGGGTCTCCCGGTCCCATCGGGCACGGGTCGCCTACACGGAGGAACTGCTGGGGCGTTACCCCGAGGTGCGGGTCGACAACATGCGCGTCGCGGCCCGGCTCGTCGTGTCCACGGTCGAACTCATCGTCCATCAGCTCATCGCCGCGCCCGACTCGATCGGTGTCCCGGAGTTCGAGAACGAACTCGTCGCGATGCTCACCCGCTATCTCACGGCCGGACCCTCCGGGCCCACAGGCGAAACGGCTCGCCCCCCGGAGGAACCGTCTGATTGGCTCGCCCCATGAGCGATCACGGCATACGCAGCGCCACTCTCGCCGACGTCGACGCCGTACTGCGGTTCTGGAGAATCGCCGCGGAGGGAACCAGCGTCACCGACGACCGCGACGGCGTCGCCCGCCTCATCACCAGGGACCCCGGTGCCCTGCTGGTCGCCGAACGTGACGGCGTACTCGCGGGGACCGTGATAGCGGGCTTCGACGGCTGGCGGTGCTCCCTCTACCGCCTCGCGGTACGGCCGGACCTCCGCAGGCAGGGCATCGCCGCTGCCCTCCTGGAAGCCGCGGAACAGCGTTTCGCAGCCCTCGGCGGGCGGCGGGGGGACGCCATGGTCCTGGAGGACAACGCACGGGCCCACCGCACCTGGACCGCGGCTGGCTACCATCGCGAGGACCACTGGCGACGGTGGGTCAAGCCGCTGTAACCCCGGACAGTCCCGGTGCGGTCCCGCTCGGAGCGACCCGCGCTTTGCCTTTCCTTTACGATAGCTGTCCCCGTACCACCGACCGAAAGGTGTGAGCGTCCGCCCATGGGCGAGCCTCCCAGCAGCCGACATCGCGCGTTCCTCCCCTCCCTGGCCGATCATGGGACGGAGGTGAACCGATGACCGAGGTGCTTCTGCTCATCGTGGCGCTGCTGCTCTCGCTGGCCTGCTCGGCCTTTGTCGCGGCGGAGTTCTCGCTCACGACCGTCGAACGCAGCGAGCTCGAAGAGGCCGCCGAGCGGGGCGAGCGCGGCGCGGCGAGCGCACTGCGCGCGGTGCGCGGCCTCACCTTCCAGCTGTCCGGCGCCCAGCTCGGCATCACGGTCACCAACCTGGTCATCGGCATGCTCGCCGAGCCCTCGATCGGGAAGCTGCTGCGCGGGCCCATCGAGTCCGCGGGCCTGTCGTCCGCTGCCGCATCCTCGGTCGGCCTGGTGATCGGCACCGCGCTCTCCACCGTCTTCCTGATGGTGGTCGGCGAACTGGTCCCGAAGAACTGGGCGATCTCCTCGCCCCTGACGGTGGCCAGGATGGTGGCCACCCCCCAGCGGTGGTTCAGCGCCGTCTTCCGCCCGCTGATCAGCCATCTCAACAACACCGCGAACCGGTTGCTGCGCCGGCTCGGGATGGAGCCGACGGAGGAGCTGGCCTCGGCCCGTTCGCCTCAGGAGCTGGTCGCACTGGCCCGGCACTCGGCCAAGGCGGGCGCGCTGGAGGAGGACACCGCCGAGCGCTTCGTCCGCACGCTCAACCTGGCGGATCTGACGGCCGAGAACGTGATGACCCCCCGCGTCCAGGTGGTGGCGCTTGAGGTGCAGGCCAGTGCGGAGGACGTCGCCAACGCCACCCGCGCGACCGGGCTCTCCCGCTTCCCGGTCTACCGGGGCAGCCTCGACCAGGTCGTCGGGGTCGCCGACATCAAGGACGTGCTGGCGCTCCCGGCGGAGCGCAGGCCCCGCTTCCCGGTCTCCGAGCTGCTCCGCGAGCCCCTGCTCGTACCGGAGACACTGACCGTGGACCGGCTGCTCGACCGGATGTACGGCAAGCGCACGATGTCCGTGGTGATCGACGAGTACGGCGGCACGGCCGGGGTCGTCACGCTGGAGGACATCGTCGAGGAAGTCGTCGGCGAGGTACGTGACGAGCACGACCCGCACGAGACGCCCGACCTCGCCGGTGCGGGCGAGGACGCCGACGGCCGGCCGGTCTACTCGGTGGACGGCGCCGCGCGGACCGACCAGCTGGAGTCGATCGGCCTGCGTGTGGCCGAAGGCCCGTACGAGACCCTGGCGGGTCTGGTCGCGACCGAACTCGGACGTATCCCGGCCGAGGGAGACCGTGTCGAGGTGGCCGGCTGGCGGATCGACGTGGTCGACGCGAGCGGGCGGCGCGCCGCCCGGCTGCTGCTGCACGCGCCGGTGACGGGCGGCGACGAGGACGGCCCGGAGGCGGAGCACGGCAGAGGCGGCGCGGCGGGCAGGAACGGCAAGGACGACGGAAAGGACATGCGATGACCGTGGTCCAGCTGTTCATCGGGCTGTTGACGCTGGTCGTCAACGCCTTCTTCGTCGGCGGTGAGTTCGCCCTGATCTCCGTCCGGCGCAGCCAGATCGAACCGGCGGCGGATGAGGGCGACCGGCGGGCACGGAGCGTGCTGTGGGGGCTTGAGCACCTGGCGGCGCTGATGGCGGCGGCGCAGCTCGGCATCACACTCTGCACCCTGGTCCTCGGTGTGGTCGCCGAACCGGCCATCGCCCATCTGCTGGAGCCGGTCTTCCATGCCGTGGGGATGCCCGGCGGGCTGATCCACCCGCTCTCCTTCGTCATCAGCCTCACCGTGGCCACCTATCTGCACATGCTCTTCGGCGAGATGGTCCCGAAGAACATCGCGCTGGCCGGACCGGTACGGGCGGCTCTGCTGCTCGGCCCTCCCCTGGTCACCCTGGCACGTGCGCTGCGTCCGGTGATCTTCGCGATCAACTCCTTCGCCAACGCGCTCCTCAAGCTGTTGCGGGTCGAGGCGAAGAGCGAGGTGGCGGCCACCTTCACGGACGACGAGCTGGCCCGTCTGGTGACCGACGCATCGGCGGCCGGGCTGCTCGACGACCGGGCGAGCGAGCGGCTGCACGATGCGCTGGAGCTCGGCCGCAGGCCGGTGCGCGATGTGGTCGTGCCGCTGGAGCAGGTGGTGTACGCGCGCCTCGGGACGACCCCGGAGAAGCTGGAGCAGTTGTCGGTCGACTCCGGCTTCTCCCGTTTCCCCGTGGTGGACGAAGGCCGGCGGATTCTGGGATATCTGCACGTCAAGGACGCACTGGACGCGCTCCCGCGCGATCTGCCGTTCACGGTCTCCGCGATGCGGCCCATCGCCCGGGTGCGTGCCGCGAGCCCGCTGGACGACGTACTGACGGCGATGCGCCGCAGCCGTACGCATCTGGCGGCGGTGAGGGGCGACGACGGCACACTCGCCGGTCTGGTGACGATGGAGGACGTGCTGCGGGAACTGGTCGGGCGGCCGACGGCGCCGGCAGCCGGGGGCGGCGAAGGCTGAGCACTACGGACGGCCGGGCACCACGCTAGGATCATCCGGCGATGGAATTGAATGCCTCCTACACCAGTCTGGTCGCGGTCGGCGACTCCTTCACCGAGGGAATGTCCGACGGCCTGCCCGACGGCTCGTACCGCGGGTGGGCCGACGTGCTCGCCGCACGCCTGGCGGCACGGACCCCCGGCTTCCGCTACGCCAATCTCGCCGTACGGGGAAAACTGATCGGCCAGATCGCGGACGAACAGGCGGAAGCGGCGGCGGCGCTACGGCCCGACGTGGTGACACTGGTCGGAGGACTCAATGACACGCTGCGCCCCAAGTGCGACATGGGAATGGTGCGCGGACGGCTTGAGGAGGCGGCGGGGCGGCTGGCTCCGGCCTGCGGGCAGCTGGTACTGATGCGCAGCCCGGGGCGGAACGGGCCGGTGATGGAACGCTTCCGCCCTCGCATGGAGGAGCTGTTCACCTTCATCGACGACCTGGCCGCACGGCACGGCGCGCTGGTGGTCGACCTCTACGGTGCTCCGGCCCTCGGGGACCAGCGGCTGTGGGACGTGGACCGGCTGCATCTGACGGCGGAGGGCCATCGCCGGGTGGCCGAAGCGGTGTGGCAGACGCTGGGACTCGCGGCTGAGGACGACTGGCGGGCGCCGCTGCCCCCGGCCTCTGCGGCCCGCTGGGCGGCACGGCGTACCAGCGATCTGCGGTTCGCACGCGAGCATCTGGTGCCGTGGATAGGGCGGCGGCTGACCGGACGCTCATCGGGTGACGGGCGCAACGGTGCCCAGTTCTGCCCCGACAGCGGGAAGGCGTTCTGGATCACGCCGGCGGACGACGGCAACCCCGGTCCCGTGACCGGCTGGCGCCGGCTTGAGGTGACGCGGGACGTGTCGTAGGGGCATGGCGGTACGGCGTGGGTCGGCCGGTACGGCATTCCTGGGGCGGGCCGTCGTCGTGAGACGGCGGCAGGGCGTAGAGCGGCGGCCTATGGGCGGGCGTGGACAACTCGCATGAAGTCAGGAGTCGGGAGTCGGGAGTCGGGCGGGATCCGGATCACTCCCGGGCGAAGGGATCTTCGGCAGCCGGATCAGAGGGCCTCACGGGCGAGGGCGCGGACCGTGGAAACGGTGTCCGCGTCGGCGGGGCCCTTGTCCTCGCGGTAGCGCAGCACACGGGCGAAGCGCAGCGCGAGACCGGCCGGATAGCGCGGGCTTCGCTGCAGGCCGTCGAATGCCACCTCCACCACCAGCTCGGGCCGCACCCGCACCACGTACCCGTCCCTGCTGACCTCGCGCGCCAGCAGTTCACGGGTCTGCCAGACCAGCAGTTCATCGGTGAGGCCCTTGAAGGTCTTGCCGAGCATCACCCAAGGACCGGGATCCCCTGCCTCGCCGCGAGCGGCGAGATGGAGGTTGCTGAGCATGCCCTGCCGCCTTCCATGCCCCCACTCCACCGCGGTCACCACCAGGTCCAGCGTGTGCCGGGGCTTCACCTTGATCCACCCGGCCCCGCGCCGCCCCGCCGCGTACGGCGCTGCGGGGTCCTTCACCACCACACCCTCCTGTCCCCGCGCGACGGCGTCCGCGAAGTACCGCTCGGCTTCGGCCGTGTCACCGGTGACCGCCCGCGGAACGCGGAGTTCCGCGGGCACCACCGCGTCGAGCGCCTCCCAGCGGGTCCTTGCAGGCAGGTCGATGAGTTCGGCGCCGTCGCGGTGCAGCAAGTCGAAGAAGTAGACCCGCAGGGGCACTTCGGCGCGCAGCCGGTCCGGGTCCTGGCGGGACGCGGTACGGGCGGCCGTCACCTGGAACGGCAGTGGGCGCTCGTCGGGCCCGACAGCGATGGCCTCCCCGTCGAGGACCGCGGAGCGCACCGGCAGCTCCGCCACCGCCTCGACCACTTCGGGCACCCGCGAGGTGATGTCGTCCAGGCTCCGGGTGAAGACAGCGATGGTGTCGCCGTCGCGGTGGACCTGGACCCGGATGCCGTCCAGCTTCCACTCCAGAGCGGCGGTCCCGGCCCGTTCCAGGGCGGCGGCCACATCGGGCGCCGCCGCTGCGAGCATCGGCCGCACCGGCCTGCCCACTTCGAGGCCGAACGCCCGCAGCGCCGCCGGCCCGCCTGACAGCGCGGCCGCCGCCACGGCGCGGGCCGAGCCGCGGAACATCAGGGCCCGTCTGACGTCCGACGCGGCCACCCCGGCGGCCTTCGCCACCGCGTCCGCCACCACGGAGTCGAGTGCGCCCTGCCGCAGTTCACCCACCAGGACGGCGCCGAGGAACGACTGCTCCGAAGCCGTGGCCCGGGAGAACAGCCCGCGGAGCAGCGCACCGCGTTCGTCCCGCGAACCGGGCCCGTGCACGGCGGCCAGTGCGGCCAGGACGTCCAGGGTTTCCCGTACACCGAGCGACGGATCAGCGGCGGGTTCCGGAAGGTCGCGCAGAGCGGCGGGTCCCACTCCGATCCGCATCCGCCTGGACTCGCCGGAGAGCAGGGACACGGCCGCAGGCAGGTCATCCGGCCGCAGGCCCCGCAGATACTCCGCCAGCAGGGCGGTCTTCGTGTTCCTGGCGGATTCCGAAGCGACGGCGCGGGAGGTGGCGGCGAGTTCATGAAGCAGCATGGCGGGCTCCGGGCCGGTGGAAGGAGCTGGGCGGCGGTCCAGGATCCGTACCCGTTTTTCCCGAGCCGTCCCGGTGCGACGGTCCGGCCGGCCCCGGCACACCGCCGTGGACGTACGGACTCGCGTACGGGGCAGCCCGACGCACTGCTGACCGGCACGTACGTCTCAGTCCGCTCGGCCGGCGCTCCTCAGCGCACTCCGTGCGGGCGGAACTGCACACTGATGCGGGGCCCCACAGGGCGCGCCGTCTTCAGGATCGCGTGCTCCCAGGTGCGCTGGCAGCTGCCGCCCATCACGATGAGGTCGCCGTGCCCCAGCGGTGTGCGTACGGTGCGGCCGCCGCCTCGCGGCCGGAGCGCCAGGCTCCGGGGAGCGCCGAGGGAGAGGATGGCCACCATCGTGTCCTCCCTGCTGCCCCGGCCGATGGTGTCCCCGTGCCAGGCCACGCCGTCCCGCCCGTCCCGGTAGAAGCAGAGTCCGGCCGTGGTGAAGGGCTCTCCGAGTTCATCCGCGTAGTGCGCCCCGAGTGCGTCACGGGCCTCGTCGAGCACCGGGTGCGGCAGAGGATCGTCCGCGCCGAAGAACGACAGCAGCCGCGGCACCTCCACCACCCGCTCGTACATGAAGCGCTGCTCCGCGTGCCAGGGGACGTCCCGCACCAGCACGTCGAAGAGCGCGTCCGCCCCGGCGAGCCACTGCGGCAGTACATCGATCCAGGCGCCCCGCCCCAGCCGGCTGCGGCGCACCTCGGCCAGGGGGCGCAGACCGGTCGCGTCGCCCTGGTCGAAGAGGGAACTCTGCAGGTGGACAGCCATACGACCCAGCGTACCCGAACGCATATTCGAACGCGGTGTCCCGATCCGAACCCCGTAGCAACCTACGAACAGAACCGGGGCACCGGCCTGCAGGAACCGCCAGTAGAATGCCTTCACGTGACTGCAAAGCCTCGCATCCCCAACGTCCTGGCCGGCCGCTACGCCTCAACGGAGCTCGCCGTCCTCTGGTCCCCCGAGCAGAAGGTCAGGCTGGAGCGCCGGCTCTGGCTCGCCGTACTGCGGGCCCAGCAGGATCTCGGGATCGAGGTGCCGGAGAACGCGCTCGCCGACTACGAGCGGGTGCTCGACCAGGTCGATCTGGCGTCGATCGCCGAGCGCGAGAAGGTCACACGGCACGATGTGAAGGCGCGGATCGAGGAGTTCAACGCCCTCGCGGGGCATGAGCAGATCCACAAGGGCATGACCTCGCGCGACCTCACCGAGAACGTCGAGCAGCTGCAGATCCGGCTCTCCCTGGAGCTGATGCGGGACCGCACCGTCGCCGCACTCGCCCGTCTCGGCAGGCTGGCCGGTGACCACGCCGAGCTGGTGATGGCCGGGCGTTCGCACAATGTGGCGGCGCAGGCGACGACGCTGGGCAAGCGCTTCGCGACGGCCGCCGATGAACTCCTGGCGGCGTTCGGACGGCTTGAGGACCTGCTGGGGCGTTATCCGCTGCGCGGCATCAAGGGCCCGGTCGGCACCGCCCAGGACATGCTCGACCTGCTGGGCGGCGACGAGTCGAAGCTGGCCGGGCTGGAGCAGCGGATCGCCGAACACCTCGGCTTCGCGCACGCCTTCACCTCGGTCGGCCAGGTGTACCCCCGCTCGCTCGACTACGAAGTGGTGACCGCTCTGGTCCAGCTGGCGGGGGCCCCCTCTTCTTTGGCCAGGACGATCCGGCTGATGGCCGGGCACGAGCTGGTGACGGAGGGCTTCAAGCCGGGTCAGGTCGGTTCGTCCGCGATGCCGCACAAGATGAACACGCGCTCCTGCGAGCGGGTCAACGGTCTGATGGTGATCCTGCGCGGATATGCCTCGATGACCGGCGAGCTGGCCGGTGACCAGTGGAACGAGGGCGACGTCTCGTGCTCGGTCGTCCGCCGGGTCGCCCTGCCCGACGCGTTCTTCGCCTTCGACGGACTGCTTGAGACCTTCCTGACGGTGCTCGACGAGTTCGGCGCCTTCCCGGCCGTCGTCGCCCGTGAACTGGACCGGTATCTCCCGTTCCTGGCCACCACCAAGGTGCTGATGGGCGCCGTACGGGCGGGGGTCGGCCGCGAGGTGGCGCACGAGGTCATCAAGGAGCACGCGGTCGCGTCCGCGCTCGCCATGCGCGAGCAGGGCGCCGAGCGCAACGAACTCCTCGACAAGCTGGCGGCTGACGAGCGGATGCCGCTCGACCGCGCGCAGCTGGACGCACTGATGGCCGACAAGCTGTCCTTCACCGGCGCAGCGGGCGCCCAGGTGGCCGCCGTGGTCTCACGGATCGAGGAGGTCTCCAAGCGGTACCCGGAGGCCGCCGCCTACGCCCCCGGCTCGATCCTCTGATCCGGCGATGAGGTCCGAAGAGCTCGAAGCCGCCCGCGACCGCATCGTCCCCGATGTGGTCGCCGAGGGCTTGGACGTACTGTTCTGCGGGATCAACCCCGGCCTGATGACGGCCGCGACCGGCCATCACTTCGCCAGGCCCGGCAACCGGTTCTGGCCGGTGCTGCATCTGTCGGGATTCACGCCCCGCAGGTTCGCCCCGTCGGAACAGGACGAACTGCTCGCCCTCGGCCTCGGCATCACCAATGTGGTGGCGCGGGCATCGGCCCGCGCCGATGAGCTGAGCGCCGAGGAGTACCGCGAGGGCGGGCGCGTGCTGACCGCCAAGGTGGAGCGGCTGAGGCCGCGTTGGCTCGCGGTCGTGGGCGTCACCGCCTACCGCACGGCCTTCCGCGAACCCAAGGCCCGGATCGGATCGCAGACCCGCGCGATCGGCTCGACCCGGATCTGGGTACTGCCCAACCCGAGCGGCCTCAACGCCCACTGGACCGCGGCGACGATGGCCGAGGAGTACGGCAGACTGCGCGCAGCCGCACAGACCTCAGCGGCACCCACTGCGGTGCCACAGACCGCACTGCCCGGGGCCAAGCTGTAACCACCGGAGCCGCCCGGCTGGACCCGCCGTACGCTACGGCGGGTCCACTTCAGTGACCACCACGACCAGGCGCAACTCCTGCTTGTCGCATTCCGGTATCTTCCGCAACTCCCGTGCCGCCTGCGCTTCCGGTGTTCCGGCCGCCGCCCCCTCCACGGCACCGATGGCGATCCACCGTTCTTCCGCCCTCCAGAGATGGAGGAACGACATGGTGGTGCACAGCTCATCCCAAGGCTCCGGTATCTCCTCCCCCTCCAACCGCCGGGTCAGCATGCTCCACAGGCTGCACACCTGCGCCTCGCCCCATCGGGAGTCCAGCACAGCCACAAGGCCCTCGTACTCGGCCCGGAACTGGTCCCCGGCTTCGGGGCCTCTGCCCCCGCCGCTCAACGCGTCGCAGCTGACCAGAACCGCCAGGTGATATCCGGGGCCGCCCGGTCCGGTGTCCGACCACCCGCGCCGGAGGGGGAACGCACGGGCCCGCAGACGGTCGATGGTGGCGACGTACTGAGCGGTGGTCATCCACTCAGTAAACCCTCCGGCACTGACAGTTGGCCGCCGGGGCCGGGGACGGGGCCGGGGACGGCGGGAGGTCGGCAAGGCCCGCACCCTGCTTCACGTCGGTGCGGTGCCGGCGAAGCCGGAGGCTGGGAGCCGGGGCCGGGAGCTGGGAGCTGGGAGCCCGCGACCGTAGACAAGCGGTGATTGCCGCGTACGAGTCCGGGTTCGTGGCGCCCGCCCGAGCCGGCACCGGTTCGGCAGCCGCTCGCAGCACGACCTGTCACCCGGTACCATCCGGGCACACACGCATGAGCTGAGCTGGGAGGACGACGTTGGGGCAGCTGACCGGCGGGGATCCCTCGTTGCTGCGACGGATCAACTCATCCGTGGTGCTGCACGCACTGCGCGGCGAGGTGTTCCCGACCCTGACGGATCTCACCCGTATCACCGGGCTGTCGCGGCCTACGGTCGAGGGCGTGATCGAAGGGCTGATGGCGGCCGGTCTCGTCGTCGAGGACGCCCCGGAGGAGGAGGGCGAGACCAGGCGTCAGGGACGTCCGGCGCGGCGGTTCCGTTTCCGTGCCGAGGCCGGGCATCTGCTCGGTATCGAGATCGGACCGCACCGGGTGGCCGCCCTGGTCTCCGGCCTTGACGGAGAGATCATCGGCGCCGGTTCACGCGAAGTACCGGAGACGGCGCCGGCGGACGAGCGGCTGGAGCGGGTACGGAGCACCGTGGCGGATGTGCTGCGCCGGGCCGGAGTCGCACGGAGCACTCTGCGCGCGGTGGGTGTCGGCAGCCCCGGGATCGTGGAGGCCGACGGGACGGTCCGGCTGGGCACCGCGCTTCCCGGGTGGACCGGGCTTGCGCTGGGCGAGCGGCTGCAGCGGTCGTTCCGCTGCCCGGTCCTGGTCGAGAACGATGCCAACGCGGCGGCCGTGGCCGAGCACTGGAAGGGTGCGGCGACGGACTCCGACGACATCGTCTTCGTGCTCGCGGGGCTGAGTCCCGGGGCGGGATCGCTGATCGGCGGTCGGCTGCACCGCGGGTTCGGCGGCGCGGCGGGCGAGATCGGCGCGCTGCATCTGCTGGGGCGCGGGGTCAGGCCCGAGAAGCTGCTCTCCACGACCGACGAGCCGCTCCACCCGCTGGACGAGCGCGCGGTCGCCGAGGTCTTCACACATGCGAAGGAAGGTGACACCCGGGCGCGGGCCGCCGTCGAGCGGTTCATCCAGCGGCTGGTCCACGATGTGGCTGCGCTGGTCCTGGCGCTCGACCCCGAGCTAGTGGTGATCGGCGGCTGGGCGGCCGGACTCGACGGGGTGCTCGAGCCGCTGCGCGGCGAGTTGGCGCGCTACTGTCTGCGCCCTCCCCGGGTCGCGCTGTCCGTGCTCGGTGAGGCCGCGGTGGCGACCGGTGCGCTGCGGCTGGCGCTCGACCACGTGGAGGAGGAACTCTTCGCCGTGGAGGGCACGGTGACGGCCCGCCGCTGACGCCCGTCACCGGAAGGGCCCGTCCCGGCAGGTGGGTCCGTCCCCCGAACAGGGGCTCCGCACCAGTGCGTCCCACACACCAGCTCCGCACCAGTGCGTCCCACACACCAGCTCCGCGCCCGGTGCGTCCCTCACGCCGGACGGGTGCGTAACTGGCAGGGGACGCCCGGGGTCAGGAAGCCTTCTTGTCGCCGGGCAGTTGGTCGCTGATCTCCAGGTCGCCCGAGTCACCGAAGGTGAGCCGGCAGGTGTCCGCCCGGTAAGTGGCCACCGACACCGCCACGGTCCTGCCGCCCGCGATGTACCGGGTGGTGACGACGAGCACCGGAGCGCCGGGCAGCCGGTCGAGTTCCTTGGCGTCGTCGGCGCGGGCCGAGCCGAGTTCGACAGCACGGTCCTGGCCGTCGAGGTCCAGATGCTGCAGCTCGCGCAGGACCGCGCGTGCACGTGACGGGCCTGACGGGGCCTCTATGGCGGACAGTGCGGGCACGGAGGCGTCCGGTACGTACACCAGCTCGGTGGCCACGGTCTGACCATGCGTCACCCGGACCCTGCGTACGGTGTGCACCGACGCGTCGCCGTCCGCCTCCAGCAGACGCCCGACGGCGGTGGGCGGCGCCGCGCTGCCGCACTCGACCGGCTGCCAGGCATCATCCGACGCGCCGGGCCAGGCCTGCTGGGAAGTCGACACATCGACACCGACACGCGGCGGGGCGACAGTGGTACCCACCCCCCGGCGGCGCTGCAGACGGCCTTCCAGCTCCAGCTGCTCCAGCGCCTGACGCAGCGTGGCGCGCGCGACACCGAAGCGGGCGGCGAGTTCACGCTCGTTCGGGAGGATCTCCCCGACCGTGAACTCCGAGTCCAGCGCGTCAGTGAGCACGGTCTTGAGGTGCCAGTACTTCGGCTCCGGCACCGATTCCAGCTGCGTGGTCCCCACCCTGATCCTCCGCAATCGCCGTATGCCCGGCGGCTTTTCCGTGCCCTTGTTTATTAAAGGTTCCTGCACTAACTCTGTGAGAGTAGGGCGGCACCTCTTCTTGGTCAAGACCAATCCTCGCGCGACAGCGGAGCGGAGTCGCGTAATGACGCAGAGCGTTCATGAAAAGTTATCGCTCGGAGCGCCGTGACCAGACGGCTATGAGCGGAGCCGGAGCACCGGGGCGAAGCAGGACGGTCGGCGGCCAGGGAGGCCGGGAACACCGGCCGGGGAAGGGGGCCGGGCCTCGCGTGGACGGGAAGAGCCGGAGCGCCCTACTCCGCCGGGAGCAGCAGGAGTTTGTCAGGATTGCGCACGATATAGAGCTCGGCGATGAGACCGTCCCTGACCTCCGCCTGCACGACGGAGTCCACAGTGCCGCCGCGGGCGATCACCACGATCGCCGGGGCGCCGTTGATCTCCCTCACCTGGAACTCGGCGCCCTCGACGCCCTTCTCCGCGACCCCGGCCAGGAACCGGCCCACCTTGTCCGCGCTCTCGATGACGCGCAGCGGCGCCTGGGCCTTGCCGCCACTGTCCCCCACCAGGCGAACTCCGGGCGTGAGCAGGGCCATCAGCTCATCCAGGTTCCCGCCGGAGGCCGCGGCGAGGAACCGTTCGGTCAGATCCCGGCGTTCGGCCGGATCGACGTCGTACCGCGGTTTGCGTTCCTTCATATGGCGCCGGGCCCGCCCGGCGAGCTGGCGCACGGCCGCCTCGCCGCGGTCGAGCACCACGGCGATCTCGGCGTACGGGAAGCCGAAGGCCTCCCGCAGCACGAACACCGCGCGCTCCAGCGGTGAGAGCGATTCCAGGACCACGAGAACGGCGAACGACACGGACTCGGCGAGCACCGCCTGCTCGGCCGTGTCCGGAACGGCAGACCCGAAGTCCGTGGCCAGCGGCTCGGGGAGCCATGGTCCGACATAGGCCTCGCGCTGCGACTGCACATGCCTGAGCCGGTCGAGAGCCAGCCGGGTGGTGACGCGGACGAGGAAGGCTCGCGGTTCGCGTACATCCCCGCGGTCGGCCGCCGACCAGCGCAGCCACGCCTCCTGTACGACATCCTCGGCGTCGGCGACCCGGCCGAGCATGCGGTAGGCCACACCCGTCAGCACGGAGCGGTGCTCTTCGAAGAGGTCGGTCGCGGTATCGGTCGCCACTCCCCCATCCCAGCCGACCGGCCCGCCCGTGTCCAGAAGGAATCGCCGGAGGAAAACGGCGGGACGGGCTCGGATCTGCCCCGGGCCGCCCACTTGAAGTGCAAGCTACTCAAGGGTAATTGTTGCTGACACAACGTCTAGGGCCTGCCGTCTGGATCGGGCCGGATCAGGGAGCAGCAGCATGGCCGCCCAGGTCTCCTTCACGGTCGACACCCCGAAAGGGCAGAAGCCGGTCTCGGTCGCGTACGAACGCACCGGATCCGGCGCCCCGCTCCTGCTGCTGCACGGCATCGGCCACCATCAGCAGGCGTGGGCCCCGGTCGTGCACATCCTGGCCGCCGAACGCGAGGTCATCACCGTGGACCTGCCCGGGTTCGGTACCTCGCCCGCGCTGCCCGACGGGGTGCCGTACGACCTCGCGTCGGTCGTGCCCGTACTCGGTGCGATGTGCGGGGCGCTCGGGATCGAACGGCCCCATGTGGCGGGGAACTCGCTCGGTGGTCTGCTCGCACTTGAGCTGGGCAGCAGGGGTCTCGTACGGTCGGTCACCGCGCTCTCGCCGGCCGGGTTCTGGACACAGGCCGAGCGGCGTTACGCGTTCTCGACGCTGGCGGCGATGCGGCAGGGAGCGCGGCTGCTGCCGCTCCCGGTGGTCGAGCGGCTGTCGCGCTCGTCGGCCGGGCGGGCGGCCCTCACCGGCACCATCTACGCACGGCCCGGCCGCCGTTCACCCGATGCGGTCGTCGCCGAGACCCTGGCCCTGCGCACCGCCACCGGTTTCGACGAGACGCTCGCCGCCGGCCGGGACGTGCTCTTCACCTCCGAGGTGAGTGGCGTGCCCGTCACCGTGGCCTGGGGCACGAAGGACCGTATCCTCCTGCGCCGTCAGGGCGTCCGGGCCAAGCGGACCATGCCGGGCGCCCGGCTGGTGCGGCTGCCCGGCTGCGGACATGTCCCGATGAACGACGACCCCGCTCTGGTGGCCCGCGTCATCCTCGACACCAGCCGCTGAGCCCTGCCGGACGTTCACGCCCCCCGGGCCGGTTCCTGAAACGGGCGGCCCGGTGGGTGTCGCGGTGCGTCCGCCGCCCGACCACGGAACCGTCCGGCCCCGCGACGACGTCGTACATCTGGCGCCCGGATACGCGCATCTGGCGCCGCCGGAGACCGGGCGGGGGATCCTGCTGCCGGCAGGAACCAATTGAGGCCCTTGTCGGTTCACTTGGGGTGAGGGGGTACGTTCAATGGCAACTGCGTCACCATGGGGCGCCGGACCGGATGCTTCACGTCTTTTCCGGCAGAAAAGGGTGCTCAATCAGCCAAAAGCACACTTAACCCATCAGTCACAGGCTGTTCGTGATCACGCAACACCGCTCGGTCACAGTGAGGCCATGACCGATGTGAATCCCGCGAAGAGCGCCCGCCGCCCGCACCACTGGCGCCGGGACCTCATCGAACTCGCCGCCCTGTTCACCGCCGTCGCTCTCGCCGATGCCCTGGCCAACCTCGTCGCACACGGGCCCGACGGGCCCTTCCTCCTGGTCGCAGCCGCGGTGGCGCTCATCGGCACGGCGGCGTTCCACCTCTGGTGGGCCCAGCGTCACAGCCACGCGCCGCCGTCGCGGCCGCCCGGCGCGCACGGCACGGCTGCCGCGCACGGCACACCCCACGGCCGGCGCCCGCTCAGCAGCCACGACACCGACACCAGCAGCGACAGCGACAGCGACACGAACGAGTTGGGCCGGTCCGAGACCGTGCTCTGGCGGATGCGGACGACCGTACGGGACGAGCCAGGCAGCCTGGCCGCCCTGTGCACAGCGCTGGCCCGTCACCGGATCGACATCCTGACCCTCCAGACCCACCCGCTCACCGAAGGCACGGTCGACGAGTTCCTGCTCCGTGCCCCCAGCACCGTCCAGTCCCGGCAGCTCGGCCACGAGGTCGCCGCGGCGGGCGGGCACGACACCTGGATCGAGCGCGCGGACACCCATGACCTGGTCGACACACCGGCCAGGGTTCTGGCCCTCGCCACCCGCACAGCCCTGGACGCCGCCGAACTTCCGCTGGCGCTGAGGCAGTTGCTCGGCCGCTGCACCATCCACTCGCTGCCCGCGGCGCCGGGACGTGGCGCACCCCCGGACGGGACCATTCCGGCGGAAGGCGTACTGGAGGAGCGAGTGATGCGGCTGCGCGACCCCTCGGGGGGCACGATCACCGTCGAGCGGCCCCATCTGCCGTTCACCCCCACGGAGTTCGCCCGCGCCCGGGCCCTCATCGAGCTCGATGCCCGCCTCGGCCCGCGGATGCCGCGCAGCAAGGATGTCCTCACCCTCCCCGAGGGAAACGAGATCACCGTGCGCAGGGCGGGCCCGGACGACGCGGACGCGGCCAGGGCGATGCACGAGCGGTGCAGCGACCGGACGCTGGGCCTGCGCTACCACGGCCCGGTGGGCGACGCGGACCGCTACCTCGGCCATCTGCTGAGCCCCCGCTTCGGCCGCACCCTCGCCGTGCAGACCGCTTCGGGACGCGTCGTCGGCCTCGGCCACCTGCTGTGGGACGGCGACGAGACGGAGGTCGCGCTGCTCGTCGAGGACGCCTGGCAGCGCCGCGGCATCGGCGCCGAGCTGCTCGGCCGGCTGGTCGCGCTGGCCGAGGAGACGGGGTGCGAGAGCGTGTACGCGGTGACGCAGGCGTCCAACACCGGGATGGTGGCGGCGATGCGCGGCCTCGGGCTGCCGCTCGACTACCAGATCGAGGAGGGCACCCTGGTGATCACCGCACGGCTGGTGACAAAGCCCGCGCACTCGGGTCCGGCCCACGGTCTGCCGCACGACCTGCCGTAGGACCCTCGGCAGGGCCCTGCGGCAGATCCCTCCGCACGGCCTGCGCATCAGCGGCGGATCGGCTCGCCCTCCGCAAGGCCTGCGCGTCAGCGGGCGACCGGCTCGCCCTCGGCACGGCCCGCGATACGGGCTTCCGAGTCGCCTGCCGTACGGGCCGGGTGCGCCGTACGGGCAGAGCCCGAGCTGAGCGCCCCGTCCAGGTCCGCCCAGAGATCGTCCACGTCCTCCAGGCCCACCGACATCCGCAGCAGCCGCTCGCTGACCCCCGCGGACCGCCGGTCTCCCTCGGCCACAATGCGGTGGCTGATGGAGGCGGGGTGCTGGATGAGGGTGTCGACGCTGCCGAGGCTGACGGCGGGAGTGATCAGCCGTACCCCCGCGATCACCCGGTGCGGGTCGCCGTGGACCTCGAAGGCCACCATGGCGCCGCCCAGCTTCGGATAGTGGACCGCCGCGATCCTCGGGTCGCGGGCCAGCCTGCGGGACAGCTCGGCGGCCGTGGCGGCGGCGGCCCGCATCCGGACCGGCAGGGTCGAAAGACCGCGCAGCAGCAGATAGCCCGAGAGCGGATGCAGGACACCGCCGGTCGCGAACCGCAGCTGCCGCAGCGCCCGTGCGAACTCCTCGTCACAGGCCACCACCCCCGCCAGCACATCGCCGTGCCCGCCCAGGTACTTCGTCGCGCTGTGCAGCACGATCCGCGCCCCGTGCTCCAGCGGCCGCTGCAGGACCGGGGTCGCGAAGGTGCTGTCGACCAGCAGGGGCACCGCACCGCAGGAGTGTGCGAGCGCCCGGATGTCGATCTCGGCGAGCGTCGGGTTGGCCGGCGTCTCGACCATCACCAGGCCGGTGTCCGGGCGGATCGCGTCGGCGACACCCGCCGGGTCCGTCCAGGTCACCTCGGTGCCGAGCAGCCCGGCGGTGAGCAGATGGTCGCTGCACCCGTACAGCGGCCGTACCGCGACGACATGGCGCAGTCCCTGGCTCGCCCGTGCGAGCAGGACAGCGCTGAGCGCGGCCATTCCGCTGGCGAAGGCCACCGCGCTCGCGGCCCCCTCCAGCCGGGCGAGCGCCGTCTCGAAGCGTGCGGTGGTGGGGTTGTCGAGCCTGGCGTAGACCGGCGGACCCTGGGGGCGGGCCCCGGTGGCGGCGAACTCGTCGATCCTGGCCGCCTCCTGCCTGCTGTCGTACGAGGGGTACGTCGTGGACAGGTCGATGGGTACGGCGTGCAGGCCGAGACCGGCGAGGTCTTCGCGTCCGGCGTGCACCGCTTCGGTGGCCAGGGCCCTGGATGTGGTCGAGGCATCGGATTCCATGGGGGAACTCTGAACACCTGCCGGGGAGTTCGGGCCGTTGCCCGTGTTACGTTCGGCTCATGGGCGAATCCGTCGTACTGGATCCGGTCGATCTGCATCTGCTCCGGCTCCTGCAGAACGATGCACGGACCACCTACCGGGAGCTGGCGGCGGAGGCCGGGGTCGCCGCTTCGACCTGTCTCGACCGGGTGGCGCGGCTGCGGCGTTCCGGGGTGATCCTGGGCCATCAGCTCCGGCTCGACCCGTCGAAGCTGGGGCGCGGTCTCCAGGCGCTGCTCTCGGTGCAGGTACGTCCGCACCGCCGGGAGCTGGTCGGCCCCTTCGTGGAGCGGATCCGGGGGCTGCCCGAGTCACGGGCCCTCTTCCATCTGACCGGCCCTGACGACTATCTGGTGCATGTGGCGGTGGCGGACGCCGCGGATCTGCAGCGCCTGGTCCTGGACGAGTTCACGGCCCACCGCGAGGTGGCCCGCGTCGAGACCCGGCTGATCTTCCAGCAGTGGGACTGCGGTCCGCTGCTGCCCCCGGGTGAGCGGGAGCGCGGATCCGGGGAGTGATGGCGCGGATCTCCCCGGCGTACGAAGATGTCCGCATGTCACAGACTCTCAACAGCCCGCTGCCCCGTCAGGTCGCCGACGCGTATGTCGACTCCCTCATCGCTCTCGACCCGATCACCGGTACCTACCTCGGAGTACGCGAGAGCTCCCGCTCCCTCCCGGACTTCTCCCCCGCCGGGCAGGCCGCCCTCGCCTCGCTCGCGCGGGCGACCCTGGCCGAACTCGACGCCGCGGAGCGCCGGCCGGGCGGGGACAGCGACGCCGAACGCCGGTGCGGGCGGCTGCTGCGCGAGCGGCTCAACGCCGAACTTGCCGTGCACGAGGCCGATGAGGCGCTGCGCGCCGTCAGCAACATCCACTCCCCGGCCCATGCCGTCCGCGAGGTGTTCACCGTGACGCCGGCGGAGACCGAGGAGGACTGGACGGCCGTGGCGGAGCGTCTCGGCGGGGTGCCGGCCGCGCTCGACGGGTACCGCGAGTCCCTGGCCCTCGGTCTCGAACGGGGGCTGCTCGGCGGCCCGCGCCCCACCGAGACCTTCATCGGCCAGCTCTCCGATTGGGCCGGTTCCGGTGCCGAAGGCACGGGCTGGTTCGAGGAGTTCGCAGCCGCGGGCCCGGAATCGCTGCGCAAGGAGCTGGACACGGCGGCGCGTGCCGCGACGGCCGCGGTGGCCTCGCTCCGGGACTGGATGCGCGATGTCTACGCCCCCGCGGTGGAGGACGCGCCGGACACGGTCGGCCGCGAGCGGTACGCCCGCTGGTCGCGCTACTTCAACGGCACCGATCTGGACCTGGACGAGGCGTACGCGTACGGCTGGTCCGAATACCACCGGCTGCTGGCCGAGATGAGGACCGAGGCCGAGAAGATCCTTCCGGGCGCCGGCCCGTGGGAGGCGCTGGCACACCTCGATGAGCACGGTACGCACATCGAGGGCGTGGACGAGGTCCAGAAGTGGCTCCAGGGCCTGATGACGGAGGCGATGGACGCGCTCGACGGCACCCACTTCGAACTCGCCGAGCGGGTACGGAAGGTCGAGTCCCGGATCGCACCGCCGGGCGGCGCCGCGGCCCCGTACTACACGCCCCCGTCGGAGGACTTCTCACGGCCGGGCTGCACCTGGCTGCCCACCATGGGCGAGACCCGCTTCCCGGTGTACGACCTGGTCTCCACCTGGTACCACGAGGGCGTGCCCGGACACCATCTCCAGCTGGCGCAGTGGGTGCATGTCTCGGACCAGCTCTCCCGTTACCAGGCGAGTGTCGGGATGGTCAGCGCCAACGCCGAGGGCTGGGCGCTCTACGCCGAGCGCCTCATGGACGAGCTGGGCTTCCTGCCGGACGCGGAGCGCAGGCTCGGATACCTCGACGCACAGATGATGCGCGCCTGCCGGGTGATCGTGGACATCGGCATGCACCTGGGGCTGGAGATCCCGGCCGATTCGCCGTTCCACCCGGGTGAGCGCTGGACACCCGAGCTGGCGCAGGAGTTCTTCGGGAACCACAGCGGGCGGCCCGCCGACTTCGTGGAGAGCGAACTCATCCGCTATCTGTCGATGCCGGGTCAGGCCATCGGGTACAAGCTGGGCGAGCGGGCGTGGCTGCTGGGCCGGGAGAACGCCCGGGAGGCGCACGGCGATTCGTTCGACGCGAAGGCCTGGCACATGGCCGCGCTGTCGCAGGGGTCGCTGGGCCTCGACGACCTGGTGGACGAGATCTCGAAGCTGTAAGCGGGGGACGGTCGGCGCGGGGCGTCCGGCACGGTACGTCGGCGGCCGGGCTCGTGCGCGGTGCACGGACCCGGCGGCCGGTCGGCAGCCGTCCGGCCCGCCCCGAGGCGGTCGGCGCCACACTGCTCCCCGCCCTGCCTCTCTCGTACGGTGTGCCCTCGCGGCACCTCGTAATCGAAGCCGCCCCGCGCCTCCTGGGCCCGGTGGCCGGGTCCGGCGAGCAGCGGCGCGGCGCGGGCGCCGCCGCAGCAGGCGGGAGCCGCCCGCCGACCGTGCTTCAGCGGGCGGCTCCCGCCGAGTGGTGCCGGACCGCCGAGCCGCTCTGCTCCTTGACGATCTCCAGCTGGGCCGGGATCCGGCGGCGCAGATCGCCGACATGGCTGACGATGCCGACGCTGCGGTCGCGTTCGCGCAGGGAGTCCAGGACGTCGAGCACGTCGTCCAGGGTCTGTTCGTCCAGACTGCCGAAGCCCTCGTCGATGAAGAGCGTGTCCAGCCGGGTGCCGCCCGCTTCGTCGGTGACGACGTCGGCCAGGCCCAGTGCGAGGGCGAGCGACGCGAAGAACGTCTCGCCCCCGGACAGCGTCGCGGTGTCGCGCTCCCGCCCCGTCCAGGAGTCCAGTACGTGCAGCCCGAGTCCGGAGCGGCCCCGGCCGCCTGTCCTGGCGTCGGAGTGGACCAGGGTGTAGCGCCCGGCCGACATGGTCTGCAGCCGGACGGTCGCCGCGGCCGCGACCTGCTCCAGACGGGCGGCCAGGACATACGACTCCAGGCGCATCTTCCGTTCGTTGTCGGCCGATGTGCCGGCGGCGAGCGTGGCCAGGCGGGCCACCCTGTCGTACGCGGCGCGCAGCGGCCCCAGACCGGTCAGCTCGTCGGCGGCCTGCCCGGAGAGCCGCTGGAGGGCGGTGCAGCGCTTGAGGGCGGCGTCCCGTACCGACGACGCCTCCAGATAGGCGCGCTCCGCGGTGCCGAACTCCGCCAGGGCCCCGGCCGGATCGGCCGGCGGACGGGCGGCCGCGTCCGCCGCGTCCTGCTCGGCGAGGCGTTCGGCGAGGGCTGCCTCCTCCGCCTGCCAGACGTCGAGACGCTGCTGGAGGCCGCGCTGTCCGGCTGCGTCGGTGAGTTCGGCCGCCGCCTCCTGGGGAGTGCCGAACCCGGCACGGAAAGCGGCGTCGGCGAGCCGGCCGTCGGCCTCCTTGAGCCGCTCGGCCGTGGTGTCGACCGCGCGTACCGTCTCGGCCGCGCGCTCCAGGAACCCCATCCGCCGCTCCAGCAGCGCGGCGTGTTCGGCGACGCTTGCCGAGCCGCCGCGCGCCCGGACCAGCTCTTCCTCCAGCACGGACTGCTGCTGCTCCAGCACCTCGCGCCGCGAGGTACGGGCGGCGGCGCGGCGTTCGGCCTGCTGCTGGGCGGCGGTGCGTTCGGCGTGTTCGTGTTCGGCGCGGTCGCGCTCCTCACGGGCGGCGTGCATGCCGGTGGCCGTACCGTGCGCTTCGGTGTGGTCGCGCTCCAACCAGCCTACCAGCTCGGCGAGTTCGGCGGTGGTGGCGTCCCCGGCCCCCGCCCGCGCTTCCGCGACCGCCTCGCGGACCGCACCGAGTGCGCGCTCCGCGGCGGCCCGCTCCTTGTCGGCGCGGGTGTGCTTCTCGTACGCCGCCTCCTCAGCGGCGCGGTCCACATGGCCCGCGCCCGGCCTGGCGGGCGCCGGGTGGTCGGCCGCCCCGCACACCGCGCACGGCTCACCCTCGCGCAGCCCGGCCGCCAGCTCGGCCGCGACTCCGCGCAGCCGTCGCTCGCGCAGGTCGAGCCAGCTCTCGTGTGCGGCGTTGGCCCGCTCGCGCGTCTCGCTCAGCCGGGCCTCGGCCGCCGCGGCGTCGCGGGCGAGCCGGTCGCGTTCGCGCGCGGCCGCAAGACGCCGGCGGGCCGGGTCGAGCTGTCCGGCCAGCTGCTCGGTGCGGGTCGCGGCTTCCTGCGCGGCCTCGATTCGGTCCTGGCAGCGGCGGAGCACGGTGTCCCAGCCAGCCAGCCAGTCGGCCGCCTCACGGATCAGCTCGTCGTCGGCGTGCGCCTGGCGGTCGAGGTCCGCGCGCTCGGCGGTGATCTCGGCGCTGCGCCGCTCGGCCCGCCGCGCCGCGTCCAGCGCACCGAGGTCCTGACGGAGTCCCCGCTCCAGCGCCGAGAGCTGGTCGGCGCCGGCGTCGGCCAGCTCGGCGGGAAGTTCACGCCGGTCGCGCTCCCGGGCGGTGACGGCCTCGCGGTGGTGCCGGACCGCTTCGTCGCGCTGCGCCAGCGCGTCGGAGATCCGCTCCGCCCGGCGCGCCCGGTCCAGCCTGGCGCGCACCTCGTCGCGTTCGCCGCGGCGGTGCGCCAGCTCATCGGCGCGGCGGCGCGTCTGCTCGAACCGCTCCTGGAGCCTGGCCAGTTCGCGCTGGTTCTCCAGGGCGGTCCGGGCCGCGGCCTGCCGGCTCTCCGCTGCGGACAGGGCGGCCCCGGCGATGTCGAGCCGTTCGCGGGCCCCGGCGCGCGCCACCGCCGCCCAGCCGATGACGGCCTCGGCGAGGCCGGGTTCGCCGGGCCGGTCGCCCGGCAGCGGCCAGTCGTCGGCGGCCGGGCCCGCGGCCTCGGCCATCCGGTGCGCGAGGGTCAGCAGCCGCTCGTCACCGGCGAGCACCTGGGTCTCGGCCGCCCGGCGCAGTGCGGCGAGCCGCTCCTCGACGGCGGCGAAGCGCCGGGTGTCGAAGAGCCGGCCGAGGAGCTTTCCGCGTGCCTCGGCGTCCGCCCGCAGAAAACGGGCGAAGTCCCCCTGGGGCAACAGCACCACCTGGCAGAACTGCTCCCTGCTCATCCCGATGAGCTGGGTGATCTCCTCGCCGATCTCCTGGTGGGACTTGCTCAGCGACCGCCAGCCGCCGGACCGCCGGTCGTACTCGCGCAGTCTGCTCTGGGCCTTCTCCGTGACGAAGCCGTCGCCGCGCTTCTTGGGGCGCGGCTGGGCGGGCAGCCGGGTCACTTCCAGGCGGCGCTCGCCGACACTCAGCTCCAGCGAGACCTCAGTGGCCTCGCCCACGGCCGCGTGGTCGCTGCGCAGCGTGGCGCCGGGGCTCTGCCGCGCGCCGGGCACCGCCCCGTAGAGCGCGTAGCACACGGCGTCGAGTACCGATGTCTTGCCCGCGCCGGTCGGCCCGTGCAGAAGGAAGAGCCCGGCTTCGGAGAGGGAGTCGAAGTCGACCTCCTGGCGGGCGGCGAAGGGGCCGAACGCGGCGATGCGCAGGGTGTGCAGTCTCATCGCGCCACCTCGTTCGCCCCGTCGTCCACCCGTACGTCGTCGAAAGCCCCGGAGAGCACCCCCCGCTCTTCGGCGTCGGGCCCCGCTCCGCCCCGTACATGCGCCACGAAGTCCTCCGCGATCTGCTGGTCGGTACGCCCCCTGAGGCGCTGGGCGTAGGAGGCGTGCGGGTCCCCGGTGGTGCGGTCGGGTTCGAAGACCAGGCTGAGGGTGTGCGGGAAGCGGGCGCCGAGCCGGGCCATCGGATCGGCCGGGCGCACCGGGTCGGTGAGGGTGGCCTCCACCCAGGCATCCTCGTGCCGCTCCAGCGCCGGGTCCTCCAGCAGCGCGTCCAGGCGGCCCCGGATCCTGGCGAGCCGCCGGGGGGCGGGGCAGTCGATCCGCTCGGCGGTGATCTCGCCGGCCGGGCCGAGATCGATCAGCCACATGGTCTTGCGGTGGTCGGCCTCGGAGAAGGAGTAGGCGAGCGGGGAGCCCGAGTAGCGGACCCGCTCGGTGACCGTCTGGCAGCCGTGCAGATGGCCGAGCGCCGCGTAGTCGACGCCCGCGAAGACTCCGGCCGGTACGGCGGCCACCCCGCCGACCGTGATGTCGCGCTCACTGTCGCTGGGCTCCCCTCCGGCGACGAAGGCATGGGCCAGGACCACGGAGCGGGTGCCCGGGGCGCGGCCCGCGAGGTCGGCGCGCACCCGGTCCATTGCGGCGGTCAGCACGGCTTCGTGGCCGGTCCGTGCCGCCTTCAGCTCGTCGCGTACCAGGGCCGGTTCCAGGTACGGCAGCCCGTAGAGCGCCACATCGCCGTGCCGGTCGGAGAGGATCGCCGGGGTGGCGCAGTCCGCCGGGTCGGTGCGCAGATGGATCCCGGCCAGCCGGATGAGGCCCGCGCCCACTCCGAGTCTGCGGGCCGAGTCGTGGTTGCCCGAGATCATCACCGTCGCGACGCCCGCGTCGGCGAGCCGGTGCAGCGCCCGGTCGAAGAGCTCCACAGCGGCGAGCGGGGGCACCGCCCGGTCGTAGACGTCCCCCGCCACCAGGACCGCGTCCACCTCGCGCTCCCGCACGGTCGCCACCAGGTGGTCGAGGTACGCCGCCTGGGCGTCGAGGAGCCCGACGCGGTGGAACGACCGGCCCAGGTGCCAGTCCGATGTGTGCAGGAGCCTCACTGTCCGTCTCCGACCCGCATGGTTCCCCTCACTCCGCCCCCAGGACCAGCACCGGTTCGGTGCTGGCCCGGCCGGTCCCGCCGGCCGCCCCTGAGCCGCCCGGCGCCCGGTCCGTCACGGACCTCAGTCTGCCATCGGTGCCGGGGGGCCGGGGTCACGACCAGGACGGACAGGACAGGACGGGCAGCCGTGACGGATACGGCCGCGGTGGGCGAGAAGCCCGTCGGGCACGGCCCCGGAAGGGTTCGGGGGCCCGTACAGCAGATCTAGGCGAGCCGCGGCTTCCGGGACGCGCCCACCGCGACCGCGGTCAGGAGTACGAAGGCGCCGCCGAGCCACAGCACACCGGAGGTGGAGCCGTCCACGACGAGGCCTCCTGTCAGGGCCCCGAGCGCGATCGACAGGTTGAACATCAGGACGAAGAGGGACGAGGCGGCTTCGTTCGCGTCCGGGGCGGCCTTGAGCATCCAGGTCTGCAGGCTCACCGAGACTCCGCCGTACCCGAGGCCCCAGACCACCAGCAGGACGACTCCGCCGATGCGGCCGGTGCCGAGTACGGGAATCAGCGCCATCGCGGCCGCCAGCACGATCGCGATGGTGAAGAGGGTCCGCCGGACATGGGTCGCGGCCCGTGAACCGGCCACGAAGTTGCCGACGATGCCCGCCACTCCGTAGACGAGCAGCAGCGAGCTGATCAGGTGGGAGTCGAATCCGGAGATGTCCTGGAGGACCGGGCGGACGAATGTGTACGCGATGAAGTGCCCGGTGATCCTCATATTCTGGATAGTAAATATCGAGGATATGAGAAGGCAACCCCAACGGACCTGCCCCCAACCGAGGTTGACGGCGTGCGGCAACCGGAGGGCGGAACGGCACAGGAGGGGGCGGTGCCCGGGGGCTCAGATGTCGCCGTACGCCTCGGCGCCCAGTTCCAGGGTCGCCGCGCCCGCCGTGCTGTCGGCGAGCCAGGCCCGGAAGTCGTCGGCCTCGGCGTCCGGCAGGGCGACCTCGATCGTCACCGCCTCCGCGTAGCGGACCTCCCGCACGGCGCGGCCGGTGGCCCGCAGGTCGTTCTCCAGCTTGCCCGCGCGCTGGTGGTCGACGGTGACCGTGGCCAGCCGGTAGCGCTGTCTGACGACGGTCCCCACTTCGTCCAGGGCCTCCCCGACGGCTCCGCCGTAGGCCCGGATCAGACCGCCCGCTCCCAGCTTCACACCGCCGTAGTAGCGGGTGACGACAGCGATGGCGTACCGCACCTCGCGCCGCAGCAGCATCTGGAGCATCGGCACACCGGCGGTGCCTCCGGGCTCGCCGTCGTCGCCGGCCTTCTGCACGGAGGCGTCGGCGCCGATGACGTACGCGAAGCAGTGATGGGAAGCGCCGGGGTGCTCCTTGCGGACCCGTACGAGGAAGGCCTGGGCCTCCTCCTCGGTCGCGGCGGGCGCCAGTGCGCAGATGAAGCGCGATCGGTTGATCTCGGTCTCGTGCTCGCCCGCGCGGGCGAGCGTCCGGTACTGCTCCTGCATCGGCCCAGCCTATGCGGCCGGGCGGGAACAGTCCCGGCGGGTACACCGTTGTCCGGGCATGTACGCAGACAGGGACACCATCCGCAAGATCCTCACCGCGACCGGCGACACCTGGGCGGTGGTGGGTCTGTCGAACAACAGAGGGCGGGCGGCGTACGGCGTGGCCGGCGTGCTCCAGCGCTTCGGCAAGCGTGTCGTACCGGTCCACCCCAAGGCGGAGACGGTCCACGGCGAGCAGGGGTACGCGTCGCTCTCCGACATCCCGTTCCCGGTCGACGTCGTGGACGTCTTCGTCAACAGCGGTCTGGCGGGCCCGGTCGCCGACGAGGCGGTGGCCATCGGCGCCAAGGCCGTCTGGTTCCAGCTCGGGGTGGTGGACGAGGAGGCGTACGGGCGGGTGCGGGCGGCGGGCCGCGACATGGTCATGGACCGGTGCCCGGCCATCGAGATCCCCGCCCTGGGCTGAATCCCCGCCCTGGGCTGATTCGCTGCCCTGGGCTGAATCCCCACCCTGGGCTGACGCGCGGGCGCCGGGACCGGGAGCGGTCCCGGGCGCCTCAGCCGCCCAGGCCCTCGATGAGGACGGCGCCCGGCAGTCCGGCGAAGACCTTTCCCGGCACGATCAGCTTGCCCCGGCGGCTGCCGCTGCCGACCAGCGCCCACTCCAGGTCCGCCACGGCGGAGTCCACCAGCAGCGGCCAGCCCGCCGGCAGCCCGACCGGGGTGATCCCGCCGTACTCCATACCGGTCTCGCCGGTGGCCGTGTCCACGGGCGCGAAGGACGCCTTGCGCGCGCCGAGTTGCCTGCGGACGGCGCCGTTGACATCGAGGCGGCTGCGGGAGAGCACCAGACAGGCGGCGAGTGAGGTCTCCCCGCCGCGCTTGCCCGCGACGATGACGCAGTTCGCCGACACATCCATCAGCTCGGGCCCGTAGTGCGCCACGAACGCGGCCGTGTCGGCGATCTCCGGATCGCTGTCCACGTAGATCAGCTCCTGGGCGGGGACGTCCCCCTGCCAGTGCCGCACCGCTTCAGCGACCGGGGCGGTGAGCAGGTCCAGGCAGTCCTGGGCGTGGCGGACATCGTCGAACGTACCGATGGGAGCGCGCATACGCTTCACGCTAACAGCCGCCCCGCACACCCCGGCCGACAGCCACCGGGGCCCTCAGGGGCGCTGCCGGCCGACCGGCGGGATGGAGACCGCCATCGTCATCTCGACCGTCTCGGTGCCCTCGTTGCGGTAGGCGTGCGCCACGCCGGCCTCGAAGGTCGCCGAGGTCCCGGCCGGTACGGAGTGCGCCACCCCGTCGGCGACCAGGGTGAGTTCACCGGAGGTGACATGCAGCAGCTCCACCGTCCCCGGCGGGTGCGCGTCCGATGTGCTGCCGTCACCGGGCATCAGCCGCCAGGACCACAGCTCCAGCGGCCCACGCGTCTCGTTGCCCACCAGCAGGACCGTATGGCTGCCCGCGTCGGTCCCCCACATCCGGACCGCCTGGTCGGCGGGGACGATCCTGACCTGCGGCCCCTGCTCGTAGTCGAGGAGCGTGGTGATGCTGACCCCGAGGGCGTCCGCGAGCTTGACCGTGGTGCCGACACTGGGGTTCGTCCGGGCCTGTTCGATCTGGATGATCATTCCCCGGCTGACCCCCGCCCGCGCGGCCAGTGCGTCGAGCGTGAAACCCCGCTCACCGCGCCAGCGCTTGAGATTCCGGGCGAGCGACTGGGTGAGCTGATCGAAGTCCGACACGTTCCGTCCATTATCCTGGATGACAGGGTTGAATATTCTGCACTACCGTGTGGTGTACCCACCGATCCACCACACTGTACTGCGAGGTCCCGATGACTGCCCTCTTCGCCCTGGCCACCAGCCTGCTCTGGGGGCTGGCCGACTTCGGCGGCGGGCTCCTCACCCGGCGGACACCCGCCCTGACGGTGGTCGTCGTCTCCCAGGCGGCAGCCGTGGTGGTGCTCGGCTCGGTCGTGGCGGCCACCGGCGGCTGGAGCGAGGCCGGACCCCGGCTCTGGTTCGCCGTGGCGGCCGGCGTGGTGGGCCCGGTGGCGATGCTCAGCTTCTACCAGGCGCTCGCGCTCGGGCCGATGGGCGTGGTGTCACCGCTCGGCTCGCTCGGAGTCGTCGTCCCGGTCGGCGTCGGACTGGCGCTCGGGGAGCGCCCCGGCATACCGCAGTTCGCCGGGATCGCGGTGGCGGTCGCGGGCGTGGTGCTGGCGGGCGGACCCGAGCTGCGGGGGGCGCCGGTGCAGCGGCGGGCGGTCGCGCTGACGCTGGTCGCGGCTGTGGGGTTCGGCGCGGTGATGTCCCTGATCTCGGAGGCGTCCACCACCCTCACCGGCCTCTTCCTCGCCCTGTTCGTGCAGCGCGTCGCCAATGTGGTCGTCGGCGGGACGGCCCTGTACGTATCGGTGCGGCGCGGGGGCCGGGCGCTGCCCGAGGAGGGCGGGGCGGGGCTGGTCCTGCGGTCGCTTCCGGCGCTCGCCTTCGTCGGTCTCGCCGATGTGGCGGCCAACGGCACTTACTCGCTCGCCGCCCACGCGGGCCCGGTCACCGTCGCCGCGGTCCTGGCCTCCCTCTACCCGGTGGTCACGGCGCTCGCCGCACGCACCGTCCTCAATGAGCGGCTGCGGGCGGTGCAGGCCGCAGGCGCTGGGCTGGCACTGGTCGGAACGGTCCTGCTCGCGACCGGCTGACCTGCGGACCAGCGGGACGAGTCGGCGCCCGGCGCGGAACCGGTCAGGCGGTGCCGGGCTCCAGACCCTCCAGGGCCAGCAGCTGCTCCGGTGTGACGCCTTCCGGGATGGGCACGGGGGCGGGCGTACGCAGCGGGGGCTGCCACCCCTTCTCCGCGTCCCAGCGCCGTACGACCCGGGCGGGCGCCCCGGCCACCACCGCGTGGTCGGGCACCTCGCCACGTACGACCGCACCGGCCGCGACCACGACATTGCGGCCGAGCCGAGCCCCCGGCAGGACGACGGCGCCGGTCCCCAGCCAGCACCCGGGGCCGATCACGACGGGCTCCATCCGCGGCCACTGCTTGCCTATGGGCTCGTGCGGATCGTCGTAACTGTGGTTCGTGGACGTGATGTAGACGTACGGGCCGCAGTAGGTGTCCGAGCCGACGGTGACCCTGGTGTCGGCGATGACATGGCTGCCGCGGCCGAGCACCACACCGTCGCCCAGCGTCAGGATCGGCTCGGGGCCGAGGTCGAGGCCGGGCATCATCCCCGCGGTGAGCGTGACCTGTTCACCGATGACGCAGTGGTCGCCCAGCTCGATCCAGGGCTCGCCGAAGACGGCTCCCTGCGGAAAGGCGAGCCTCGTACCGGTGCCGATCCGGCGGAAGCGCAGCCTCCCCGGCCGCTCCGCCGTCACCGCGCCCGCCCGCTGCGCCCACTGCCATCCGGCGTGCAGCGCACGGGAGGTCAGCGATGAGAACGTGTTTCTGTTCCGGGCCACCCCCACACCGTACTCAGCGCCTCCGGCACCGATCAGAGGGGCGGGCTGTGATCTTCGACCCACCGTCGCTTACGGTTCCGGAGGGCACGGCGCGCACCATACGGAGCAACCCCCGGGTCCCGCGGAAGCGGATGCGGCGCGGGAAGCGATGCGGGGAGCAAGGAGACAGCAGTGGCGGAGCAGTCCTTGATCAGTGGTGTCGGCGGCCGGGAGCCTGCGGTCGACCCGCGGTCCTTCACGGCCCCGACGTCCGTCGTCGTCGGCGACGTGACACTCGCCGCCGGTTCCAGCGTCTGGTACCACACGGTGCTGCGGGCCGACTGCGGGCCGATCGTGGTCGGCGCCGACAGCAACATCCAGGACAACTGCACGGTGCATGTCGACCCCGGGTTCCCGGTCACGGTCGGCGAGCGGGTGTCCGTCGGCCACAACGCCGTACTGCACGGGTGCACGGTCGAGGACGACGTACTCGTCGGCATGGGCGCCACGGTCCTCAACGGCGCGCACATCGGGGCCGGTTCGCTGATCGCGGCCCAGGCGCTCGTCCCGCAGGGCATGCGGGTGCCGCCCGGCTCGCTGGTGGCCGGGGTCCCGGCCAAGGTCAAGCGCGAGCTGACCGACGAGGAGCGCGAGGGCATCAAGCTCAACGCGGCGATGTATCTGGAGCTGGTGAAGGGCCACCGGGAAGTCGGCTGAGCCCGTCCCGCCCGATGGCTCGTCCGATGGCGGGGCCGCGCCGCCCGGGGCTAGCCTGAAGGCGCGCCCGCGCCGTGCGCGGGTGATCTGCGACCGGGAGACGGATGTCCATGGGTGCGGACCGCACAGCGGATCAGCCGGCCGGGCCGGGTCCCGGCGGCGGGCCGCTGCTGCCCGCACCCCGGCGTCCCCGGCGCCACGGCCCGTTCCTCGGCCCGTGGCCGGTGCTGGCGGCGGTGTCCCTCGGCGGCGTCTGCGGAGCCTCGGCGCGGTACGGTGCCGCGCTGCTCTGGCCCACGGCGGCCGGGACCTTCCCCTGGACGACCCTGCTGGTGAACGTCGTGGGGTGCGCGGTGATCGGGGTGTTCATGGTGGTGATCACCGATGTGTGGGCGGCGCACCGGCTGGTGCGTCCGTTCTTCGGCACCGGGGTGCTCGGCGGATTCACCACGTTCTCCACCTACGCGGTGGACATCCAGCGACTGGTGGACGGCGGCCATGCCCGTACCGGTCTGGCATATCTCGTACTGACACTGGTAGCGGCCCTCGCGGCCGTGTGGAGCACGGTGTGGCTGACACGCCGCGCCGTCGCGTGGAGGCAGACATGACCGGTCCGAGCGGCACGGCGGCTCTGCGGGCGACCATCTTCGTCGGGGAGTCCGACCTCTGGCACCACAAGCCGGTGTACTCGGAGATCGTGCACCGGGCCCACCGTGCGGGGCTGGCGGGCGCGAGCGCCTTCCGGGGCATCGAGGGCTTCGGCTCGTCGTCCATGATCCATACGCAGCGGCTGCTGTCGCTCAGCGAGGATCTGCCGGTGGCCGTGGTGATCGTGGACACCGCCGACCGGATCCGGGCGTTCCTGCCCCAGCTCGACGAGCTGATCACCGAAGGGGCGGTGGTTCTCGACGACTGCGAGGTCATCCACTACCCGGACCCGCCACCGGACCGCTGAGCCGCCGGCCTCCGGCCGCGCTGGTGCCGGTGGACGGTGCTGGTGGCCGGTGGCCGGTGGGCTCAGTCGGCGGGTACGGAGTCCGGCGTCTCGGCGGCCGCTTCGGCCTTCGCGTGCGCCTTCTTCGCCCGGTTCTTGATGACGAGCATCGAGGCCACCCCGAGTACGGCGGCCACGGCGAGGCCCGCGTACGAGAAGTTCTTGAACCACGACTCCGCGACCACGCCCACGTAGTAGACGGCCGCCGTCGTACCGCCGGCCCAGAGGATGCCGCCGAGCATGTTGGCGATGAGGAACTTCCAGTACGGCATGTGCAGTACGCCCGCCAGCGGCCCGGCGAAGATGCGCAGCAGGGCGATGAAACGGCCGAAGAACACCGCCCACATGCCCCACTTCTCGAAGGACCGCTCCGCCATGGCGATGTTGGCCCCGCTGAAGTGTCCGGGGAATTTGCGGCCGAGCCAGGCGATCAGCGGGCGTCCGCCCTTGCGCCCGATCGCGTATCCGATGGAGTCGCCGACGACCGCGCCCGCCGAGGCGCAGATGCCCAGGACGAGCGGGTCTATGTGGCCCTGCTGGGAGGCCAGCAGGGCGGCGCTGACCAGAACGATCTCCCCCGGCAGCGGGATCCCGAGGCTCTCCACCCCGATGACCACCGCGACCAGGAGATAGATGCTGATCGCCGGAATCGTCTCCAGCCATGCCTGGATGTGCAACGCCGGCCCCTGCCCTTCGAAGTACCCGTGTCTGCGGGGGGCGCGCCCCCCGCGCCGCCTGCGGGAAGCCTACCCGTTCGGCCGGCGTGGCCGCCGACGGCGGAAGCCGGGGCTGACGGGGGCCGGCCGGGACACCGGCCGACCGCCGCCCGTCGGCAGCCAGGGCTCAAGCAGCAAGCAGCCAGGATTCACAGGAGTCAGGAGAACCAGTCAGGAGAACCAGTCAGGAGTCCGGGGAAGCCGTCGGGACTCCGGAGAGTCACCGGTCACACGTCACACGTCCCCGGTCACGAGTTCGGACGCAGCGTCCACACCACCGTCATCTCACCGGTGACCGCCTCGTCCGCGCGCCGGATGGCGATGTGGACCGGGAACTCGGGCCGCTCCCCCGCGTCCAGCTCCGCCACCACATCGGCCACCGGCCGGCCCAGGGTGGCGGTCGCGGTGACGTCGCCCATCGCGAGCTTCTTGTAGTCGATCTCGGCGCGGACCGCGAGCGGTACGGCGCGCTTCATCTGTTCGCCGAACGCGGCGATGACGATCGCACCGCTCGCCGACTCCGCGAGCGTGAACATCGCACCCGCGTGCGGCCCGCCGACGTGGTTGTGGAAGCCGGCCTGGTCCGGCAGACGGACGACAGCCCGCTCCGGCGTCGTCTCCAGGAAGTCGAGGTTGAGGGTCCTGGCCATGGGCACCGTGGCAGCGAGCAGTTCGCCTGCCGACATCTGATCTGCGGTCATGACACCGGAGGTTACCCGTCGGTAGCTCCCCTTGGCCATCCCCGGCCGGGGGCGCCCGTAGCGACGTGCCCCTGTCACCTCTATGGTTACTCGCCATGTGGCCAGGACAGCAGCCGCCCGGGGGCGAGCAGAACCCGCAGGACCAGAACCCGAATCCCTATCAGCAGCCGGGGTACCAGCAGCCGAACCCTTACCAGCAGGGTCAACCTCAGCCAGAACCTCCGCAGCAGGGAGCACCGCAGGGTTACCAGCAGCCCAATCCGTATCAGCAGCCGACGGCTCCGCAGTACGCGGTGGGAACGCCCGGCGCACCCCGCTCGCCCGAGGACAGGAAGAAGACGACGGTCATCGCGATCGTCTCCGCGACGGCCGTCGTCGCCGCCGCGGTGATCACCGGTGTGGTCGTGTTCAAGGACGACGGCGGCAAGGGCGGCACGGTCCAGGCCGGCGAGAAGTCCCCGTCCGCCTCCGCGTCCAAGGACCGCCAGAGCCCCCCGCCCGCCGACAACCCGCGGGCGGGCGGCGAAGCCGTCAAGCCGGTCGTCGCCGGGTGGAAGGTGGTCGTGAACCCGAAGTGGGGCACGGCCTTCGATGTGCCGCCCGACTGGGAAGTGGCGTCGTCCGGCACCTTCAGCGGCTTCGAGGACGACAAGGGCAAGACCCTGATCGGCCACTCGGCGCCCGCGTTCTACAAGTCCAAGTGGTGCACGGACGACTCCGACAAGGACGGCTACACCGAGGACACCGGGCTCGGCGGGGCGGGGACCAAGGGCGCGGACGGGGCCAAGAACACCCAGCAGGTCGCCGAGAACCAGGTGCCCTGGTGGGTCTACGGCGCCTACACCCAGCCGAACGAGAAACTGGTGAAGACCTCCAAGTCGAAGCCGTACACCACCAAGTCCGGGGTCAAGGGCAGCCTCGCCCGCGCCTGGGCGACCGGTGTGCCGAAGAAGTCCAAGTGCACCACGGACGGCCAGGCCATCACCTTCGGCTTCAAGAACACCAAGGACGACTTCGTGGCGTTCTCCCTGTACAACAGCACCGGCGTTCCCGGGGCGCTCCCGCAGGCGACGGTCGACAAGATCCTCAGCACGGTGCGGCTGGCGGGCGAGCCCACCGGCGCGAGCGACGACTGAGGCCCGGCGCCCGACGGGATCCGGCCCGCCACGTCCGATTGCTCCCGGTTGCCGCAGGACAGGCGCCGGGCGGGCGTTTGGCAGGGAGGGGCGGCGGCAGCGATAGTCCCTGAGTGACGTCTCCCGCTGCCGCCCCTTCCCCCATACGCCGCCCCGCGTGGGCCGGGCGCAACTACACCCTGCTCACAGCGGCCGCCGTGGTGACCAGCCTCGGCAGCAACGGAGCCCTGATCGCCTCGGCGTTCGCCGTCCTCGACACGGGTGGCGACAGCAGCGACGTGGGGCTGCTCGCCGCGGCCCGTACGCTGCCGCTCGTTCTCTTCCTGCTGATCGGCGGAGCGCTGGCCGACCGGCTGCCGCGCCACCGTGTGATGGTCGCGGCCAACGCCCTGAACTGCGTGTCCCAGGCCGCCTTCGCCGTCCTGGTCCTGACAGGTCACCCGCCGCTCTGGCAGATGATGGTGCTCACCGCGCTGTGCGGTACGGGTCAGGCGTTCTTCTCGCCCGCCTCCGAAGGCATGCTGCTCTCCAGCGTCCAGGGCGACGAGGCGGGCCGCGCCTTCGCGTTCTACCGGATGGCCATGCAGGGCGCGGGGATCGGCGGCGCCGCGCTGGGCGGCGCGCTGATCGCCGCGATCGGGCCGGGCTGGGTGCTCGCCGTCGACGCGGCGGCCTTCGCCGTCGCGGGATCGCTCCGGGCCTTCCTCGATGTCAGCCATATCGCGCCGCGTGCGCCGGGCGGCGGGATGCTGGCCGATCTGCGGGAGGGCTGGCGCGAGGTCATCGGGCGGCCCTGGCTGTGGAGCGTCATCGTGCAGTTCGCCGTGGTCAACGCGGTCATCGGCGCGGCGGAGGCGGTCTACGGGCCGCTGGTCGCCCGGGACTCGCTCGGCGGCGCCGGCCCCTGGGGCCTTTCGCTCGCGGCCTTCGGCGCGGGCACGGTGGGCGGGGCGCTGATCATGACGCGGTGGAAACCGCGGCGGCTGCTGCTGACCGGGACGCTCTGTGTCTTCCCGCTCGCACTGCCCTCGGCCGCGCTGGCCGTGCCGGTGCCGTTGGCCGCGCTGGTGGGGGTGATGTTCTTCAGCGGCGTGCTGGTCGAGACGTTCGGTGTCTCCTGGATGACGGCGCTGCACCAGGAGATCCCCGAGGACAAGTTCTCCCGGGTCTCCTCCTACGACTGGCTCGGCTCACTCGCGATGCTGCCGCTCGCCACGGCGCTCGCGGGCCCGGCGGAGCAGGCGTTCGGGAGGACCGCGTCGCTGTGGGGGTGCGCGGGCCTCGTCGCGCTGCTGACGGCCGCGGTGCTGTGCGTCCCGGACGTACGGAATCTGACGCGCCGGACCGCCGCGGACCGGGCGGCCGGGGGCCAGGAAGCGGGGAGCCAGGAAACCGCGGACCCGACCGCCGCCGAATGGACACCGGCGGACCGGACGGTCGCAGGACCCGCCGTACAGCCGACGCCCGGCGCCGGGCCCTCACCCGATACGGAAAGCCCCTTCGGGCGGCTCGGGTGAGGCGACCGCCTCCGCGTCCGTGACCGGCCTGGCGCCGCCGGTGAACCGGTCCAGCGACGCACCGTGCTCGACCCGGGCCGGAAAGGCGTCCGATGCTGTGCGCCGGCTCAGTCCCGCGGTGTCCAAGCAGGTGTGCGAGGCGACCAGGACCGCGTTGCCGAAGCGCCGCCCGCGCAGTACGGACGGCTCAGCGATGAGCGCGACCTCGACGAACACCGCGCGGAACGCGGCGAGTTGGGTCCGCAGAAAGCCGAACGGCGCACCGTCGGCAAGGTTCGCCGCGTAGACCCCGTCACCGCGCAGCACCCGGGCCGCCGACCGCGCGTACTCGGCCGATGTCAGGTGGGCGGGCACCCTCGAACCGCCGAAGACGTCCGCGATCAGCACATCGGCTGAGGCCGGGGGACGGCCGTCCAGCCAGGCCCGCGCGTCCATGGGGTGCACGGTGATGCCCGAGCCGTGCGGCAGCGGCAGTGCCTCGGCGACCAGAGAGAGCAGCCCCCGGTCCGCCTCCACCACCTCCTGCCGCGAACCCGGCCTGCGCGCCGCCACATAGCGGGGCAGTGTGAGAGCGCCCCCGCCGAGGTGCACGACGTCGAGCGGCTCCCCGGGGCCGGCCGCGCAGTCCACGACGTGGCCGAGTCTGCGCGCGTACTCGAATTCCAGATGCTCCGGATCGTCCAGATCCACGTACGACTGCGGGGCCCCGTCGACCGTGAGCAGCCAGGCGCGCTCCCGGTCGACGTCGGGCAGCAGTCTCGCGGTGCCCTGGTCCACGTCCCGGATCACCGGTATCGCCTCGTTCACCGTCCCATTGTGCCGTCCCCGCCGGTCCGGTGCCCGCCTCCCCGTTTACGTCCGGGAGGCGGGCACCGGGTCCGGCCGGTCAGGCCCCGTCGCCGGTGACCTCGGTGACGGTGCCGGCCCCGACCGTGCGGCCGCCCTCGCGGACGGCGAAGCCGAGACCGGGCTCCAGCGGTACGTCACGGCCGAGCGAGACGGTCATCGTGACCGTCTCACCGGGACGGGCCACCGAGAGCCCGCCGAGGTCGACATCGCCGACCACGTCCGCGGTACGGATGTAGAACTGCGGCCGGTACCCGGTCGAGACCGGGGTGGTCCGGCCGCCCTCGGCCGCCGACAGGACGTACACCCGCGCGGTGAACCGGCGGCGCGGTGTGACGCTGTCCGGGGCGGCCACCACGTCGCCACGGCGTACCGCGTCCCGTGGCACCCCGCGCAGCAGCAGCGCCACGTTGTCCCCCGCCTCGGCCTCCGACATCGGCTTGCCGAAGGTCTCAAGGCCGGTGACGACCGTGCCGTCCGGGCCCGCGTCGGCGCCCAGCAGCTGAACCCGGTCGCCGACCCGGATCCTGCCGCGCTCGACGGCACCGGTGACGACCGTGCCGCGGCCGGTGATGGTCAGCACGTTCTCAACCGGCAGCAGGAAGGGCGCGTCGGTGTACCGCTCGGGCATCGGGACATAGGTGTCCACCGCGTCGAGCAGCGCCTCGACCGAAGCGGTCCAGCGCGGGTCGCCCTCCAGCGCCCGCAGCCCCGACACCCGTACGACGGGGGCCGCGTCCCCGCCGTACCCGTGGGCGGAGAGCAGTTCCCTGACCTCCAGCTCGACCAGGTCGGTCAGCTCGTCGTCCCCGGCGTCCGCCTTGTTGAGCGCGACGACGATGTGGTCGACGCCGACCTGACGGGCCAGCAGTACGTGCTCGGCGGTCTGCGGCATGATCCCGTCGAGCGCGGAGACGACGAGGATCGCCCCGTCCAGCTGGGCGGCGCCTGTGACCATGTTCTTGATGTAGTCCGCGTGGCCCGGCATGTCGACATGGGCGTAGTGACGGGTGTCGGTCTCGTACTCCACGTGCGCGATGTTGATGGTGATGCCACGCCGTGCCTCCTCCGGGGCCCGGTCGATCCGGTCGGAGGAGACGAAGGAGGTGCCGCTGTCCGCGCGGTCGCTGAGCACCTTGGTGATGGCGGCGGTCAGGGTGGTCTTGCCGTGGTCGACATGGCCCATGGTGCCGATGTTGAGGTGGGGCTTGGTGCGCACGTATGCCGTCTTGGGCATGGCCTGTTCTTCCTCAGGATCTCGAAGCGTGGGACCCCCGGGTCCGGCCGACCCTCCCCCTGCGGGGTCCGCCGGACGATCCGGGAAGGGTCAGCTTCGGGCGCCGCCGAGGGTGGCGGCGGCAACGGCCTTGCCGTGCTTGGCCGTTGCCGGCGGAGCGAGGAGACCGGCAGCCTTCGGCGCGTCCGCGACTGCGGACGGCGCTGCGGGCAAGGCGTACCGGAACATGGTGCTGATCCTGCCCCGGGTCCGCCCGCCCGTCGACCGGTTTTCCGCCCGTGCGCGGCGCCGTGACGGTCCGCCGGGCGCTCCGGGGCGGGTCGGGGGTCGGCTCCCGGGCCTGAGCATTACGGCGATCACACGCGGGGTCGGTTAGTCTCCCGGGATGCTGGAGCCCGCTGCCCGCCCCACCGCCGGCCTGACCGCGCGCTGCGTCAGGGCGCTTGCCTCGCCCTGGTCCCGGCTCTCCCTGCTCGTGGTGCTGCTGGTCGCCGCGGCGACGCTGATGCTCCTCTTCCAGCCGCAGCGGCTGCTCGCCGCCGGCTGGCCTCCGCAGCTCAGCGGTGTCTCGGCCGTGGTGCTTTTCTCCGCCGCGTACGGCGCGTGCACGGCCGCGTTCGTACCCCGGCCGCTGCTGAACCTCGCCGCGGGCGCCCTCTTCGGCAGCCAGGCCGGGCTCGCCGCGGCCGTCGCGGGGACGGTGCTGGGTGCCGGTGTCTCCTTCGGTCTCGGCCGGCTGCTCGGGCAGAGCGCGCTGCGGCCGATGCTGCGGGGGCGCTGGCTGAGGGCGGCCGACGGCCAGCTGAGCAGACACGGCTTCCGCTCGATGCTCGCGCTGCGGCTCTTCCCGGGTGTGCCGTTCGCCGCCGCCAACTACTGCGCTGCGGTGTCCCGGATGGGGTGGCTGCCGTTCCTGCTGGCCACCGGGGCCGGATCGGTGCCGAACACGGCGGCGTACGTGGTGGCGGGCAGCCGGGCATCGTCCCCCACCTCTCCGGTCTTCCTTGCCGCGATGGGGTTCATCGTGGTGTCGGGGGCGGGGGCCGCGTGGATCGCCTGGCGCAAGCGGCACCGGCTGCCCGGTCGCTGACGGCGTACGGGGGCCGCGGGCGCGGCAGTCGGCCGGTGGGGCAGGGGGCGAAATGCCCGCGCGGGCGGCGGCCTCACCGCGTTAGGGGCTGTCCGGCGGATCAGGGCGCAGGTGTCGCCGGTTCCCAATCGGTCCTGGTGAGCGGGGTCTGGTGCGTCCAGCTGCAAGGCGGAGGAGGGCGGCGACGCGGAGCGTCGTCAACCGACGACAACGCCGCAGATGGGCGTGCCAGACCCCGCGTCTGCGGCATGATCCGCCGGACAGCCCCTAGTGTGCTGCTCGTGATGACCGCGCGGGACCTGCTCGATGATCGCCCTGCTGCGCCGGGCGGGCATCGGGGTCTGGCTCGCGGGCGGCTGGGGCATTGACGCCCTGGTGGGCGAACAGACCAGGGAACACCGCGACATCGACCTGCTGCACCGCGCGGAACAGGAGCCGGAGCTGCTGGCGGCGCTGTCGGCGGCCGGTTTCACCGAATCGCTCGACTGGCGCCCGGCCCGCTTCGTGTACACGCACCCCTCGGGGCGCGAAATCGACCTGCACCCCCTGGTGTTCGCCCCGGACGGTTCGGCCGTACAGCAGTCGCTCGATCCGGCGGAGCCGTTCCGCTACCCCGCGGAGTGCTTCGTCTCCGGCAGCGTCGCGGGACGGGCCGTCGACTGCGTCTCCGCCGAGCAGCAGGTGCTCTTCCACCAGGGATACGCTCCGGCCGACCGGGACCGGCACGACATGGCGCAGCTGCGGCGCGTCTTCGGGATCGGCACACCCTGCTGAGGGATCGGCACAACCTGCCTAGCGGGCGGCCGGCTCACCTTTCGGTCTCTTCTCCGGTCCCGGGGCCCAGGTCCTGATCGCGGGGCTGCGGTCCTGACAGGTCGTCGTCCGGTACGGGAGGACCGTCCTCGATATCGCTCCCGGTACCGCCCTCGGACTCTGCCCGGCCGGTACCGGGCGGGGCAGAATCCGGCCTCCGGGACTGTTCCAGCGCCTCCAGACCCGGCAGCGGTATCCCGAGCGAGGACAGGTCCACCTTCGCCGCCTCGACCTCGTCCGCGGAGAGACCCGGTACGGCCGCCTCCACCGCGTCGGCCACCGGAGTGTCGGATGTCTCGGCGGGGGCCTCGCCGGTGTCTGTGGTGGCCCCGTCCGCCGCATCCGCGCCCGGCGCCTGCTGGAAGCGCTGGGCCCGTTCCAGGAACCGGAGCAGCTCCACCGGGAACGGCAGGACCAGCGTGGAGTTCTTCTCGGAAGCGACCTCGGCCACGGTCTGCAGCAGCCGGAGCTGGAGGGCGGCCGGGTGTTTCGACATCACTTCGGCGGCCTGGGCGAGTTTCTTCGATGCCTGGAGCTCGGCGTCCGCGTTGATGACCCGGGCCCGCCGCTCCCGGGCGGCCTCGGCCTGCCGTGCCATCGACCGCTTCATCGTCTCGGGCAGCGACACGTCCTTGATCTCCACCCGGTCGATCTGTACGCCCCAGCCGATCGCCGGGCTGTCGATCATCAGCTCCAGGCCCTGGTTCAGCTTCTCGCGGTTGGACAGCAGATCGTCCAGGTCGCTCTTGCCGATGATCGAGCGCAGCGAGGTCTGTGCCATCTGCGAGACCGCGAACCGGTAGTCCTCGACGGCGATGACCGCGTCAGCCGCGTTGACCACCTTGAAGTAGACGACGGCGTCGACCCGCACCGTCACGTTGTCGCGGGTGATGCCCTCCTGTGCGGGGACCGGCATCGTCACGATCTGCAGATTCACCTTGTGCAGCCGGTCCACCCCCGGGATCACCGTGGTGAAACCCGGCAGCCGTTCCGCCTCGCGCAGTCGGCCGAAGCGCAGCACCACACCGCGTTCGAACTGCTTGACCACACGGGCCGCGGAGAGTCCGTAGACCGCGGCGAGACACACGATCACCACGATCACTGCCACCAGTACTTCCATGACGACTCCCTAGGGCACGAGTCGCTTACGTTTTCCACGATATGCCCCAAATGCCGCACTTGGCGATCGGCGCAGTGCCCTGCCCGCTCTCCAGAGGACCGCGAGCGCGAAGAGCGCCGCCGTGATCAGCAGCCACCGGGTCAGGAACACTCCGCCGGGCAGCCCCGTGGCCCGCCCATAGCGCTCCGGCGGCCCGAGGATGAGGGGGAACCAGACGAGCAGCAACAGCCCGGACAGCGCCGCCGGCACCCTCAGTGTGTTGGTCCAGCCCCGCCGCACCACGCCTGGCAGCGCCCGCAGGACCCGGTCGGCCAGCGAGTACAGCGGGATCAGCACCAGATCCTGGACGAGCGCGGCGCCCACGAACCAGACGACGGTCCCGTACGGGTCGCCGGACAGCAGCCGCATCCCCGCGTACGCCGCCACGGCGAAGGAGGCGAGCAGCACGGCGAGCTGCGGCGGCCTCGCCCCGTACCAGCGCTCGAACCGCCGCATCACAGCTCCCCGAAGGACAGTGAGGCCACCCATTTGGTGTTGAGCACACCGGGAGCGGCCGGGACGATGATCCGGGCCGGGTAGCCGTGGTCGGGCGAGAGGTCGGCGCCGTTGACTCGCAGCGCCAGCAGCGACCGCGGATCGCCGACCTGGTTGTCCCGCAGCGCCGCCTCCCGGAAGGAACCGTGCTGCTGAAGGGAGCGTACGAGCACTCCCGGCGGCCCGTCGGCGCCCACCAGGGCGGCCAGGTCCCGCAGCCGTACGCCGCGCCAGTCCTGGTCCGGTGTCGACCAGCCCTCCACACAGGCGATGGGGAGGTGCGCGCCGTGTTGCGGGAGGCGCAGCAGTTCCTCGCGCGTCAGCCGCACCGAACCTCCGGGACCCCGTACCTCAAGGCGCCAGCTGTCACCGGTGTCCCGGGACCTGATGCCGGCCGGCGCCGTGGTCTTGTTGATCTGGAAGCCGTTCGGGCCGGGCCCGGGCTCCGCGCCCCCGTGCGGCGCGAGCAGGGTCACCCGGCGCAGCGGCCCGCCGGTGCTCTGGCCCGCCGTCACCACGAGCAGCAGGAGTGATCCGCCGCCGACCAGCCCGATCAGCCCGCGCCGGGAGAGCGTCATCGGGGCGGGACGGGGCGTGACCAGGCCGGATCCGTCGGGCGGCTCCTGCTGACCGGCCGCCGGGTCCCGCAGCGGTGCCCGCAGCCCCCTCTCACGCAGGACCCGGACCGCCGCGGGAAGGCGGAGGGCCACATGTGCGGCGAAGGCTCCGGTGAACACCCAAGCCCCGTAGAAGTGCAGCGTGTAGAACGACCCGGGGAAGAGGTAGTCGAGCTGGATGTTGAGCAGCCCGGTGGCGAACTCGAAGAGCACCCCGCCGACCAGCAGCAGCAGCGAGACCCGTTCGAGGGCGTGGGCCACCGACCGGGCCGGCGGCAGCGCGAAGAGCTTCGGCACGACGGACCAGAGTTTGGCCAGCAGCACCGGCACGAGCACGACGCCGAGGGTCACGTGCGTCCCCTGCGTGAGGCGGTAGAGCCAGTGCGGCCGGGTGGGCCACGCGAAGAGGTAGAAGCCGAGCAGCCCCTTGCCCGGGGTCTTGTCGTTGACCGCGGCCAGATCCGGGTTGTAGGCGGCGTAGGAGAGCAGGCCCGTCACGACCAGCACGGTGATACCGGCCAGCAGGACCAGGCCGAGCAGCGCCGTCAGCCAGGGGCCGCGCAGCGGACTGCGCCAGAACCCGGGCGCGGTGGGCGAGATGATCTGCGGGGCGTTCTGCTTGGCACGCATGGCACTTCCCGGACGGCTCCGGCGGTGGTCGTCCACGGCCGCGCTCCGACGTTAGGCCGCAGAACCGGCCGTGCGAGGCCCGGAACCGATGACGAAACTCTGACGTCGACGGCGCCCGTACGGAGATCTGACGGTTCCGTGACGGACGGCGCCGCCTCGCCACCGCGCACCGGGCCGCCGCCTAGCGTGGGCCCGTGACAGCCCCCGCTCCCCTCACCCGGACATCCGCCGCCCCCGCGTCTCCCACGCGCCCCGGACGGCGTTCCGACGTCGTCGCCGCCATCGCCGGGGCGCTGCTCGTCGCCGTGGCCGCCGTCGTGGGCACCGTCGTCCAGAACACCGACGGCACCCTCCACGTGTCATGGCCGCCGCTGCTGGCCGAGTGGCTGCCGCATGTGGGGCCGGGCACTCCGGCGGCTCTCGCCGTCGCGGCCGTGGTGATCGTCCAGGGGCCGGTGCTCGCCGCCCGGCTGTCCTGGCGGACACTGACGTTGACGGTCTACGGGGCGTCGCTGGCCTGGATCTGGTCGCTGGCCCTGGTCGACGGCTGGCGGCGGGGCGTGGCGAACCGGCTCGTCAACAGGAACGAGTACCTCAGCGTCATCGACCGCTTCGCACACATCGGGCCGACGCTGCGGAGCTTCGACGAGCACATCCTGATCGGGCACCCGGGCAACTGGCCCGCCCATGTGGCCGGGCATCCGCCGGGCGCGACGCTGACCTTCGTCTGGCTGGACCGGATCGGCCTGGGCGGCGGTGGCTGGGCGGGCGTCTGGTGCATCACCGCCGGCGGATCGGCGGCGGTCGCCGTACTGGTCGCCCTCCGCGCCCTGGCCGGGGAGCGGACCGCGCGCCGGGCTGCGCCCTTCCTCGTCCTGGCCCCGGCCGCCGTCTGGATCGGGACATCGGCCGACGGCTACTTCGCCGCGGTCGCCGCCTGGGCGGTCGCCCTGCTCGCCCTGGCGGCCACCCGTACGGTCCGCTCCCCCGCGCTCGTCGCCCTGGCCTCCGGAGTGCTCTTCGGCTGGGCGCTCTATCTCTCGTACGGGCTGACGCTCTTCGCGGTACCGGCCCTCGCGGTGCTCCTCATCGCCCGTACCGCACGGCCGCTGGCGCCCGCGCTGGCCGGAGCCGCGCTGGTGGCACTCGTGTTCACGCTCGCGGGCTTCAACTGGTGGGAGGCGTACGGCCTGCTGGTGGAGCGCTACTACCAGGGGGTGGGCGGCGACCGGCCGCAGAGCTACTGGGTCTGGGGCAACCTGGCCTGCGCCGTGATCATCACCGGGACGGCGGCCGTGGCCGGACTGCGGCGGGCGGGGGCCGCGGCGCCGGGTGCGGTCCGCCGGTGGCGCGGGGCCCGGGACGAGGCAGCCGACCGGCTCGGGCTGCTGGTCCTGGCGGTGCTCATCGCGTTGCTCATCGCCGATCTGTCGGGCATGAGCAAGGCGGAGACGGAGCGCATCTGGATCCCGTTCGCGCTCTGGCTGCTGCCCGCGGCGGCGCTGCTCCCGGCCCGGGGCCGGCGCCGCTGGCTGGCACTCCAGGCGGCCCTCGCCCTGCTCGTCAACCATCTGCTGCTCACCACCTGGTGAGCCGCCCCACGACCTGGTGGGCACCGCCCGGCAATGCCCCGGCACCGCCCGGCGCCCCGCAGCTGGCTGACGCCCCCTCAGCCGGCTGACAGCCCCCGGAACGCGCCGAGGATCCGCTCGGCTGCCAGGGTCGGTGTCAACGTGCCGCCGCGCAGCTCCTGTTCGAGCAGCGGCGCGATCCGTCTGACCTCCGGATGCTCGTGGAGTTCCTTCAGCAGCCCCTCGCGCACCATCGTCCAGGCCCAGTCGACCTGCTGGTCACGCCGTTTGGCGGCCAGCCCGCCGGAGGAGTCCAGGACCTTGCGGTGCTGTTCGAGCCGCTCCCACACGGTGTCGAGCCCGAGCGACTCCCGGGCGCTGCAGCTGAGCACGGGCGGGGTCCACGCCGTATCGGACGGGTACATCAGCCGCAGCGCACCCGCCAGTTCACGGGCGGCGGAGCGCGCGTCGCGTTCGTGCGGGCCGTCCGCCTTGTTGACGGCGATGACGTCGGCCAGCTCCAGCACACCCTTCTTGATGCCCTGGAGCTGGTCGCCGGTGCGGGCCAGGGTGAGCAGCAGGAAGGAGTCCACCATCTTCGATACGGCGGTCTCGGACTGGCCGACACCGACGGTCTCCACCAGGACGACGTCGTAACCGGCCGCCTCCACGACGACCATGGCCTCCCGGGTGGCCCGGGCCACTCCGCCGAGGGTGCCCGCCGTCGGCGAGGGCCTGACGAAGGCGGCCGGGTCGACGGCCAGCCGCTCCATCCGGGTCTTGTCGCCCAGGATGGAGCCGCCGGTCCTGCTGGACGAGGGGTCGACGGCGAGCACCGCGACCCGGTGACCCAGCCCGGTGAGCAGGGTGCCGAAGGCGTCGATGAAGGTGGACTTCCCGACGCCGGGCACCCCGCTGATCCCGATCCGGCGCGCTCTCCCGGAGTGCGGGAGCAGCGCGGTCAGGAGCTGCTGGGCGAGGGCCCGGTGGTCCGCCCGGGAGGACTCCACCAGGGTGATGGCCCGTGCGACGGTGGCCCGTGACCCGTCGAGGACGCCCTGGGCATAGCGGTCCGGGTCGATGTGCGGTGCCATGGGCTGGGGCCTTTCGTTCGGGTCAGGCCGGACAAGGGAGCGGGGTCTGGCGCGTGCGGCTGCAAGGCGGAGGATTGAAGCAACGCGAAGGGGGTCCCCGTGCCAGACCCCGCGAGCCCGGCCTGACCCGAACGAGAGGCCCTACAACTCGTGGCCGAGTGCGGAGGCGAGCCGGACCACCAGGTCGTACGCCGCGTCCGGGATCACGGTGCCCGGCGGGAAGACGGCGGCGGCGCCCGCCTCGTGCAGGGCCGGGATGTCCGCGGGCGGGATGACCCCGCCGACGACGATCATGATGTCCTCCCGGCCCTCCGCCGCGAGCTCCTCCCGCAGTGCGGGGACGAGCGTGAGGTGTCCGGCGGCGAGCGAGGAGACACCGACGATGTGCGCGTCCGCCTCGACCGCCTGCCGTGCCACCTCGCCCGGTGTCTGGAAGAGCGGGCCGACGTCCACGTCGAAACCCAGGTCGGCGAAGGCGGTGGCGATCACCTTCTGGCCTCGGTCGTGGCCGTCCTGCCCCATCTTGGCGACGAGAATGCGCGGACGGCGCCCCTCGGCCTCGTCGAACGAGTCCACCAGCCGACGTGTGCGCTCCACGGACGGCGACTCCCCTGCCTCGGTCCTGTACACACCGGAGATCGTACGGATCTGTCCGGCGTGGCGCCCGTAGACCTTCTCCAGGGCATCGGAGATCTCACCGACGGTGGCCATCGCCCGCGCCGCGTCGACCGCGAGCGCCAGCAGATTGCCGTCCAGACCGGGTCCCGGTTCGCGGCCCGCGGCATCGGTCAGCGCCCGCAGCGCCTCCTGGCAGGCGTTCTCGTCGCGCTCCTCGCGCAGCCGCTTCAACTTGGCGACCTGCTGGGTGCGCACCGAGGAGTTGTCGACCTTGAGTACGTCGATCTCCTCGTCGGTCTCCACCCGGTACTTGTTGACGCCGACGACGGGCTGGCGTCCTGAGTCGATACGGGCCTGGGTGCGGGCCGCCGCCTCCTCCACCCGGAGTTTGGGGATGCCCGCGTCGATGGCCTGCGCCATCCCGCCGGCCGCCTCGACCTCCTCGATGTGCTGCCAGGCGCGCCGCGCCAGATCGTGGGTGAGCTTCTCGACGTACGCGCTGCCGCCCCACGGGTCGATGACCCGGCAGGTGCCCGACTCCTGCTGGAGCAGCAGCTGGGTGTTGCGGGCGATCCGGGCGGAGAAGTCGGTCGGCAGCGCCAGCGCCTCATCGAGTGCGTTGGTGTGCAGCGACTGGGTGTGGCCCTGGGTGGCGGCCATCGCCTCGACACAGGTGCGGGTCACGTTGTTGAAGACGTCCTGCGCGGTGAGCGACCAGCCGGAGGTCTGCGAATGAGTGCGCAGCGACAGGGACTTGGCGTTCTTGGGGTCGAACTGCCCGACCAGCCTGGCCCAGAGCAGCCGGGCCGCGCGCAGCTTCGCGATCTCCATGAAGAAGTTCATGCCGATCGCCCAGAAGAAGGAGAGCCGCGGCGCGAAGGAGTCGACGTCCATCCCGGCGGCGATCCCGGCCCGCAGGTACTCCACTCCGTCGGCCAGCGTGTAGGCCAGCTCCAGATCGGCCGTAGCACCGGCCTCCTGGATGTGGTAGCCGGAGATGGAGATGGAGTTGTAGCGCGGCATCTTCTGCGAGGTGTAGGCGAAGATGTCGGAGATGATCCGCATCGAGGGCTTCGGCGGATAGATGTAGGTGTTGCGGACCATGAACTCCTTGAGGATGTCGTTCTGGATGGTCCCGGCCAGCTTCTCCGGCGGTACGCCCTGCTCCTCGGCGGCGACGATGTAGAGCGCCAGTACGGGCAGTACCGCTCCGTTCATCGTCATGGAGACCGACATCTTGTCCAGCGGGATGCCGTCGAAGAGCTGACGCATGTCGTAGAGGGAGTCGATCGCGACACCCGCCATGCCGACATCGCCGGTGACGCGCGGGTGGTCGCTGTCGTAGCCGCGGTGCGTCGGCAGGTCGAAGGCGACCGAGAGGCCCTTCTGACCGGCCGCCAGATTACGGCGGTAGAAGGCGTTGGACTCCTCGGCGGTGGAGAATCCGGCGTACTGACGGATCGTCCAGGGCTGGTTGACGTACATCGTCGGATAGGGGCCGCGGAGGTACGGCGCGATCCCGGGGTAGGTGCCGAGGAAGTCGAGGCCCTCGGTGTCCTGGCCGGTGTAGAGGGGTTTGACCGGGATGCCCTCGGGGGTCTGCCACACCAGTTCGTCGACGCTGTGGCCGGTGGACTCCTTCACGGCCGCGCGCCACTGCTCGTCGGTCGCCCGGGCGGGGCCGGCGGGCCCCAGGTCGATCTCTGTGAAGTCCGGGATCTGCATTACGCCACTCCCATACGGTCGAGGACGGAGGTCAGCACGGCCACCACGTCTCCTCCGGCGAAGACGAACTCGTCCACACCGGAGGCCAGATACGCGTCCCGCCGCTCACCGGGGCGGCCGGCGAGGAACACCTGCCGCGCTCCGGCGTCCTTCAGCGCGGTGGCGGCGTCGGCCGCCTGTTCGGCGTAGACGGCGTCGCTCGAACAGACACAGGCCAGGGTGGTGCCTGCGTCGGCGAACGCCGCCGCGGCCGTGCCGGGGGCGCCCGGCACCGGTCCGTGCACCGGCTCGATGCCGCCCGCCTGGAAGAGGTTGGAGGCGAAGGTGGCCCGTGCGGTGTGCGCGGCGGCGGGGCCGAGTACGGCGAGGAACACCCGGGGGCGGGCACCGGTCGCCGCCAGATGGGCGTCCGAGCGGGCCCGCAGGGCTTCGAAGGCGTCGTCGCGGTGGACCACGGGAAGACCGCCGCCGGGGGCGGCGGGCACCGGGTCCCGGACGACGGCGCGCTCGTCGAGCAGCAGGAACTCGCTGACCCCGGTGATGGGCTCGCTCCGTACGGCCAGCTTCTCGCTGCGCCGCTCCCAGGTGGCCGCCAGCCGTCCGGCGATCAGCCCGGACCGCAGGGCCTGCTCCTGGCCCCCTCCGCCTTCGATCTCCTGGAACCACTCCCAGGCCGCCTGCGCCAGTTCACCGGTGAGCCGCTCCACGTACCAGGAGCCGCCCGCGGGGTCGATCACCCGTGCCAGGTGCGACTCCTCGACCAGGACGGTCGATGTGTTGCGGGCGATACGGCGGGCGAAGTCGTCGGGGAGGCCGAGCGTGTGGTCGAAGGGCAGCACCGTCACGGCGTCCGCGCCCCCGGTACCGGCCGCCAGACAGGCGACCGTCGTACGGAGCATGTTCACCCACGGGTCGCGCCGGGCCATCATGACCGGCGATGTCACCGCGTGCTGGTGCTGCGCCCCGGCCGCCGGAACGCCGCTCGCCTCGGCCACCCGGGCCCAGAGGCGGCGCGCCGCGCGCAGCTTGGCGATCGTCAGGAACTGGTCGGCGGTGGCCGCGTAACGGAATTCCAGCTGTCCGAAGGCGGCCGCGGTGTCGAGTCCGGCCGCGGTGAGCGCGCGCAGATACGCCACGGCGGTGGCCAGCGCGCACCCGAGTTCCTGGGCCGCCGATCCGCCTGCCGTGTGGTACGGCAGCGCGTCCACGACGACTGCCCGCAGCTGCGGATAGCGCTGGTGGCACAGCCCGGCCAGTGCGGCGGCCTGCGCGGTGTGCCCGGCGAGGCTCTCGTACTCTCCGGTCCGGGCCGCGTGGCCCAGCGGGTCCGCGCCGAGGGTGCCAAGCGCCGCCCCGGGGGCGACACCGCGCGCGTCGAAGAGCCGCAGCAACTCCCTTGCCGCGCTGTCGAATTCACCGCCCGCTTCGAGGACGACCGGGGCCAGGTCGAGATGGACCCCTTCGAGGGCGGTACCGAGACCGGTCACCGGTACACCGGCATCGCCCACGGTGAGCCATACGGAGGAGACACCGTTCTCCAGATCCGCGAGCACGGCCTCGTTGGTGCGCGCGGCGTCCGGCCTGCTGTGCCGCTGGCGTACGTCCCAGCCGCCGGTCACCCGGCCGGCCGGGGTACTGCCGCGGGTGAACGGGGCGAACCCCGGCAGCCCGGCCGGGGCCGTGGACGCGGTGGCCCCGCCGTCGCCGCCCTCCGGTGCGGTGTAGAGCGGCTGTACGACCAGACCGTCGTCCAGCTCGGTGGAGAGTGCTGTTTCCGCCGCCGTATCCGGGACATCCTTACCCGATTTGCGCAGCACACCTTCCACAAGGCGCTGCCACTGCTCATGGGTCGCATGCGGGAATCCGGCGGCCAGGGGGAACCCGTTGTCGGGCAGGACCGTCATGCTCAGATGCTAGGCGAGGGTGCCAGGTGTGCAGTTGAGAGAACCACTGTGACCTTGGACTCTCTCGCCCGTGCGGGAGCCCGGCACGGTCTGCGCCGTACCGGGCCCCTGGTCCGGACCGATGGCCCGGAGTCGCGCCGCTTCCGCTATGTCACGGCTGCTTTCGGCTACTTCACCCCCACTGCCCGGATGATCTCCTGCTTCACCGAGCCGCCCCGGTCGTCGGTGGCGGAGGCGCGCAGCGAGACATACCCGGCGTCCCTGGGCACCCGCAGCGAGCCCTTCCAGGCGGCTGACGCGCCGTGGACCGCGCTGAGCCCGACGGACTTCCAGGTCTTGCCGTCGTCGTAGGAGACCTCCAGCGTCCCCGACCGGATCTTGCCGGTGTCCGCGGCGCCCTTGACGTACTCGGCGCTGATGGAGACCGGCAGTGTCCGTCCGGCGCGGACGTTCCCCGCGAGGTCGGTGGCGACGCCGAAGCCCAGGTTGAGCAGGGGCAGATAGGTGGCGTGGTCCGCCGGGGTCTGCGCGGAGCGGAAGGTCCACTCGGAGTGGCCCTTCGTGGACAGCACCCAGGTGCCCGGGTCACGTGTCGTGTCGGTGACCACCTTGTACGTGGTCTCGGCCGGATCGGCGTCCCAGGCGTAGGCGCCCGAGCTGGTCTTGTGGTCGACCTGAACGCCGTTCGCGTACACATCGGTGGTCTGGGTCATGGAGTCGTCGTTCCAGACGTCCCCGAATCCGGTGTGGTCGGGGCCGGAGTCGCCCCAGCCCGGGGTGTTGAACTGGAGGTCGTTGCCGGTGCGCTGCTGACCCCAGCCGAGCCCGGTGCCGAGCCAGGGGTGCAGCACGGGCCTGAACCAGTCGAGCGGCCCGCGGCTGCCGCCCCGGTAGGTGACCAGACCGCTCCGCTCCTCCAGCGAGGACTCCGGTCCCGCGGTGACGGACTGCATCCAGGTCTGGCCCTTGCCGGTGCTGACGTAGTCGGTGCGCGTGGCCGGGTAGTGCATCCGCTCCGCGAATCCGAAACCGACCGGGAAGGTGCCGGTGACCGAGTAGCGGAACTCACCGCCGTCGACGGGCTTGGCGGCGTAGAACGTGGAGTCCAGTGTGGCGAGGTCCTTCTTGCCCGGCTTGTACGTCAGGTTCTTCGGTACCGCCCCCGGGTGGCCTTCGGAGAGGTCGTAGACATAGGGCGTGTACTGGGTTCCGGTGAGCTCGACCGTGCCGTGGCGGCGGGCGGTGGCGGCCAGCAGTGCGCCGTCCGCCGCGTTCACGGACGCCACCTGCAGCGGAGTGTCCGACCCGTCGTCCGCGCCGAACCAGGAGCTGAGCCGCCCCGGTGCGTCGTCCGTGACGAACAGCGAGACCGCTCCGGCCTGCTGTGCGGCGGCGGTGAGCTGCTGTGGGGTGACATCGGGCGTGGCACGGACCAGGACGGCCTTGCCGCGTACGTTCTTGCCCTGGTAATCAGCCGCGGTACCGGTCCCGAGATCGGCGATACCGGCCCGGTGCCGGCCTTCGAGGATGGTGGACCCGGCCTGTACGAGGGTGTCACCGAGCCGCTTTCCGCCCGCGACCGCCTCAAGGAGCGGCTTGCCGAGGCGCCAGACGGTGCGGTACTCGAAGGTCCCGTCGGTGACCTTCCTGGTGGGCGCGGCGAAGATGCTGTCGTACATGAGGGGCACCTGGACCGCTCCGCCGAAGTCCGCGCCGTTCGCCTTGCGGTCGAACTCCATCAGCAGCTGACGGGTCTGGGTGCGCCGGGGTACCTCCGCCTTGATCTGGTGCAACCGGCGGCCGTCGAGGGTGATCTCACGGTCGCGGTCCATGGAGATCTGCGGGTCGGTGAGGAAGCCCATCCCGAGCGAGTCCTTGCCCTTGGCCCCCCGTACGTCGAGGAAGGACGCCACCGAGTAGGTGCCGGGCTTCAGCCGCAGGGTGAGGGTGCCGGACTCGCCGACGGACGCGCTGTACGGGTCGGTCCCCTTGGCCAGTTCCTGTACGGCCAGGTCGGCGGCGGTGGGCGCGCCGTCCCGGTCCTTCACATGGACGGTGAGGGTGTACCGCTCCTCCTCCTTGACCAGGCCGAAGGCGGTGTGCGCGACGACTTTGCCGCCGGCGCTCGCGGTGATCTGCCCCGAGGTGTTGCCGACCGGTGCCTTCGCGCCGTCGCCCGTGACGGTGGTCTGCGCGGTGGAGTGCGCGGGCACGGTCAGGCTGGTGTCCTTGAGTTTCACGGTGCCTTCGGCGCCGCCCTCGGCGGCGAGCGCCAGGGTCACGGGGGTGTCCGAGGAGTTGGCGTAGGTCACCGTGCGGGTGACCGGCTTGTCGTCCTCGTAGGGCCATGAGTAGAAGCCGAGGTCGGCGCTGCCCGTGGCGGTGATGCTCGCGGTGGTGGCCGCCGGGACGTCGACGCGGCCCGCGCCCAGTGTGTACACCGGGTCGGGCAGCGTCTTGGACGTGGACATCAGCGCGTCCTTGAGCTGCTGTCCGGTCCAGTCGGGGTGCTTCTGGGCGAGCAGCGCGGCGACTCCCGCGACATGCGGGGTGGCCATCGAGGTGCCGCTCATGGTCTGGTACGGGCCACTGCCCTCGGCGTACTGCGAGCGGGCGGCGAGGATGTCCACACCGGGGGCCGACAGGTCGGGCTTGAGCGCGTTGTCCCCGAGCCGCGGCCCCTGGCTGGTGAAGTAGGCGGGCTGGTCGGCGGAGTCCACCGCGCCGATGGTGAGCGCCGAGTCGGCCGCGCCGGGCGAGCCGATGGAGGTGGGGGCCCCGGTGTTGCCCGCGGCGACCACGAACAGCGCGCCGGTGTCCTTGGAGAGGGTGTTGACCGCCTCCGCCATGGGGTCGCTGCCGTCACTGGCCTCCTGGGAGCCCAGGCTCATGCTGATGATCTTGGCGTGGATGTCCTTGGCGGCCCACTCCATGCCCGCGATGATCTCGGAGTCGGTGCCGGAGCCCTCGTCGGAGAGCACCTTGCCGACGGCCAGGTCGGCGTCGGGGGCGACGCCCTTCTCCTTGCCGTCGGAGGCGGCGCCGCTGCCGCCCACGGTCGATGTGGTGTGGGTTCCGTGGCCGTTGCGGTCGGTGGTCTCCTCACCCGCGATGAAGGACTTGGACGCGCTGATCCGGCCCTTGAGGTCGGGGTGGTCGGAGTCCACCCCGGTGTCGAGGACGGCGACCTTGACGCCCTTGCCGGTGAGTCCGGCCTGCCAGGCGGCGGGGGTGCCGATCTGCGCGTTGCTCTCGGCCATGTCGGCCTTGACCCGGCCGTCGAGCCAGACCTTCCCGACGCCGTCGCCGAAGGAACGGGCCTGCCGGGTACGGGAGTCGGTGATCGACTTCCAGAAGGTGCCGGAAGCGGCGGCCCGTACCGCGGCGCCGCCCACGCTGGGCAGGGACCGGACGGTCGTGGCGCCGTGCGGTGCGGCGCTGCGGGCGCCCTTGCCGTACGTGACGATGAGCGGCAGCCCGGCGGCCTTTCCGGTGCCGAGCCCCTGCTCGATGAGGCCGGTGACGTCGAACAGCCGCTTGTCGAGGACGCCCGAGCGGAGATAGGGCAGGGCCTCGTCGGGCAGCACGGTGATCCGCCCGTTGGACGTCTGGCTGCGGACGGCTCCGCTCGCACCCTTCGGGCGCTCGACGGTTACCGTGCTGTGGCCGCCGCCGATGTCGGTGACGGTCACCCGGTCGCCGGTGATCAGCGTGACGGCGTGGGTGGCGTGAGCGGTGGCGGACGGCGCGGTGCGGGACGGCGCGGGGGTCTTGCCCGCCCCTGTCGCCGCGAGCGCCTGCCCTGCCGGGAGCAGTACGAGCGCGAGTCCGGCGGAGAGCCATCCGGCTCTTCGCCACGCAGGTGCTCTGGTCATGGTGCCCCTCTCTCCGGGGCCCGGCCTGAAGGGGGTCGCGCCGGGCACTGCGAAGAGTCTCGGGGCGCTCGCGGCGGCCGTGGGGTGAAAGGGCTGGCGGATAGGTGCCATGGCGGTTAACTGCCAGCGGCCGACGTGCGGGCAGGTCAGTGGCGGACCGGGGCTGGGGCGGGTGCGGGCCGGGGGCGCGCTGTGGGCCAGGGACCGGGCAGCGGGCCGGGAACGGTCGGCCGGCGGGGGACCCGGCAGCGGGCCGGGGCGGGCTGTGGGACAGAAACCGACTACGAGCCAGGGACCGGCCAAGCAAGGACCGGTGGCGGGTCAGGGATCCGGCGGCGGGTCGAACGATCCGTGCCGGCCCGCGCCCGCGGCGAACTCGTCCGCTCCTCGCCGGGCCCGGGTGAGGGAGACCAGGCCGTGCCGCAGTTCGCCCGCCAGTGCGTCGGCCTCGGAGAGACCGCCCTGCTCCAGCAGGGCGAGGCGGTCCTCCCGCAGACACATCTGAGGGAACGCCGCGATGGACACGGCGAGTTCCTCGGCGGCCGCCCGCGCCGTACCTGCGGGGACCACCCGGTTGGCCAGCCCGATCGCGAGCGCCTCCGCGGCATCGACCGGGCGGCCGGTCAGGACGAGGTCCATCGCCCGGCTCTCACCGATGAGGCGCGGCAGCCGTACGGTCCCGCCGTCGATCAGCGGAACGCCCCAGCGGCGGCAGAACACCCCGAACACCGCGTCCTCATCGGCCACCCGCAGATCGCACCAGAGCGCGAGTTCGAGCCCTCCGGCCACCGCGTGACCGGAGACGGCGGCGATCACCGGCTTGCCGAGTCGCATCCGGGTGGGGCCCATCGGGCCGTCCCCCGCGCCGACGGTCGCCGTGACGGTGTTGCCGCGCGGGGTGCCGATGGCCTTCAGGTCGGCGCCCGCGCAGAAGGTGCCTCCTTCACCCCAGAGCACGGCCACAGAGGCGTCCGGGTCGGCGTCGAACGCACGGAAGGCATCGGCGAGAGCGCGGGCGGTCGGGCCGTCGACGGCGTTGCGCGCCTCGGGCCGTGCGAGCACCACGGTGGTGACGGGGCCGTTGCGTTCGATGCGTACGGTCATCCGGGCAGCACTCCTCCATCGCGGCCGGGGCAGGCCCGGACCGGACAGGGCGGGCCGGGTCTCCTCCGGGCGAGCAGCTCTAGCACGGTGACCGGCGGGCCCACAAGCGCGGGCCCACAAGCGCCTGCCCACAGGCGGAGTTGCGGCCACCGGGGCCGGCCGTCCAGAACCGCGGGCGGCCGTGCAGACCCCTTGGCCCGGGGCACCGGGTGCCGGAGACTGAGCCGATGACTCAGCGCGTGGAACTCGCTACCGTGATGGACCGCCTGGACATCGACGACCTGATCACCGGTTACGCGGCAGCCGTGGACGACGGCCAATGGGACGACTACCGGGCCCTGTTCGCCCCGGACGGCCGGGCCGACTACCGCTCGGCCGGCGGGGTGGAAGGGCCCGCGGCGGAGGTAGCCGACTGGCTGGCGGAGACGATGCGGCTCTTCCCGGTACGCCAGCACCTGATCGTCAACCGGCGGCTGCGGCTCCAGGACCTGGGCGGCTACCCGGGAGACCGGGCGGAGCTGCGGGCCGACTACCTCAACCCGATGCGGCTCCAGTCCCTGCCGTCCCAGCCGGCCCAAGGTGCCGGTGAGGCCGGGGCGGGTGGTTCCGGCGAGGGCGACGCACCGGCCGCGCCCAACTTCGTCTCCGCCGGCCGCTACGCCTTCAGCCTGGTGAGGACCGAGCCCGGGTGGCGGCTGCTCCGGGTCGTCGTGCAGGAGAAGTGGCGGCGCGTTCCGGGCGCGCCGGGCGACGCCTGATACGCCGTACGGGTGGGGCGCACTGTCGGCAACCGTTCCACTCCCCCACACTGTGGGAAACGACAACTCGGCGGAGACCATCCGCACGAGGCTGCTCACGGGGCGGGAGCGAGGAGGCGCTGGATGCGGATCCCCCTGGAGCGACTGCGCGGGGCCGGCCTCTCGCCCTGGTGGCGCGGCGCCGCGGCGCTGCTGGCCGGGGCTCTTCCGGCGCTCGCCTTCCCGGCGCCGTCCCTCTGGTGGTTCGCCTATGTGGCCCTGGTGCCCTGGATGCTGCTGGCACGCGGGGCGCCCACGGGGCGGCGGGCCGCGCTGGACGGCTGGCTCGGCGGCACCGGGTTCATGATCTCCGTACACCACTGGCTGATTCCCAGCCTGAATGTCTTCATCGTGGTCCTCGCGGCGCTGCTCGGGCTGCTCTGGGCGCCCTGGGGGTGGCTGGTCCGCTGGATGCTGGGCGGGGCCGCGGGCGCCGCGCGGGTGGCGGCGGCGCTGCTCGTGGTCCCCTCCGGCTGGCTGATGGTGGAACTGGTGAGGTCGTGGCAGGGACTCGGCGGCCCCTGGGGCCTGCTCGGCTCCAGCCAGTGGCAGGTCGCTCCGGCGCTGCGGCTCGCGTCGGTGGGCGGGGTCTGGCTGGTGAGCCTCCTCGTGGTGGCGGTCAACACCGGGGCCGTGGCGCTGCTCGTGGTCGACTCCGCGCGTACGACGGCGGTGGCGGGGGTGCTGGCCTGCGCCGTCCTCACCGGGGCGGTCTGGCTGTGGGCGCCGCGCCCCGAAACGGGCGGCGGGACCCGGGTCGCGGTCGTCCAGCCGGGGGTCGTACCCGGCGTCGATGCCCGGTTCGACCGCAGCGAGGCCCTGACAAGGCAGCTGGCGGGCCGTCATGTCGACCTGGTGGTGTGGGGTGAGAGCAGCGTCGTACACGATCTGACGGCCCGCCCGGACCTGACGGCGCGTATCGCCCGGCTGTCCCGGCAGACCGGCGCGGACATCCTGGTCAATGTGGATGCCAGACGGTCCGACGCCCCGGGCATCTACAAGAGCTCCGTACTCGTCGGGCCCAAGGGGCTGACCGGCGACCGCTACGACAAGATGCGGCTGGTCCCGTTCGGCGAGTACATCCCGGCACGTTCACTGCTCGGCTGGGCGACATCGGTGGGCCGGGCCGCGGGCGAGGACCGCAGACAGGGCACGCACCAGGTCGTCATGAAGCTGCCCGGCGGACTCCGGGTGGGGCCGCTGATCTGTTTCGAGACGGCGTTCCCCGACATGAGCAGGCAGCTGACGAAGGACGGCTCGCAGCTCCTCGTCGCCCAGTCGTCCACCTCGTCCTTCCAGCACAGCTGGGCCCCCGAGCAGCATGCGTCGCTGGCGGCGCTGCGGGCGGCCGAGAGCGGCCGCCCGGTGGTGCACGCGACGCTCACCGGGGTGAGCGCGGTGTACGGCCCTGGGGGCGACCGGGTGGGCCCGTGGCTGGGGACCGGCCGCAGTACGGCGCAGCTGTACGACATCCCGCTGGCCCACGGCACGACGCTCTACGTCCGGTTCGGTGACTGGCCGGTCCACGGCGCGCTGGCCGTCCTCGCCGTGCTGTGCGCGGTCGAGGGGCTGCGCTCGGTCAGGCGGCCTGCTCCTGAGCCCGCAGGACCACACGCTCACAGAGTTCATGGGTCAGCAGGGCGTCCCTGGCGCTGAGCAGCCTGCCGGCCGCCACCGCATCGAGGAAGCCCCGTACGGACTGCTCGATACCGCGCTGGCGGGCCACCGGGACCCAGTCGCCGCGCCGGCGGATGGTCGGTTGCCCCTTGTGATCGATGATCTCCGCGAGATTGACGACCTGTCGCTTGGCGCCGCCGCCCGAGACTTCGAGGATCTCCTCGGTGGAGCCGCTCAGCCGGTTCATCGAGCCGATCGCGGAGAAGCCGTCACCGGAGAGGTGGAGCACCACATGGTGCATCAGCCCTTCGCGGATCCGGGCCCGTACGTCGATGTGCTCGACGGGGCCCGGTGCGAGGAAGCGCAGGGTGTCGACGACGTGGATGAAGTCGTCGAGGACCAGGGTGCGCGGGTCCTCCGCGAGGTCCGTCCGGTTCTTCTGCATCAGGATCAGATCGCGGGGCTGTTCTGCGCACTGGGCGTAACCCGGCGCCAGCCGCCGGTTGAAGCCGACGGCGAGGCTCACGCCACGGTCTTCGGCGAGGTCCACCAGCCGCTCGGAATCGGCGAGTTCGTAGGCGAGCGGCTTGTCGACACAGGTCGGCACACCCGCTTCCAGCAGCCGGCTCGCGATCTCGGGGTGCACGGCGGTCGGGGCGTGGACGAACGCGGCGTCCAGCCCCTGAGCCAGCAGGGAGTCCAGGTCCCGGTGACAGCGGTCCGCCGGGATGTGGAAGGTCTCGGCGGTACGGGTGAGGGTGGCCGGGGTCCGGGTCTGGAGGTGCAGTTCGACCCCGGGCAGGGCCGTCAGTACCGGCAGATACGCCTTCTGTGCGATGTCCCCGAGCCCAATGCAGCCGACCTTCACAGGGGCCTCCCCAACCGTGTCTCGCTCGTATGCCGATGCCGTCGGGCCGGCTGATCCAGCCGACCTGGTCGATGTGTCCGTCTGTCGATACGCCGCTCAGCCGACCGGTCGTGGACCGGCCTGCCAGGCCCGGGTGCGACCCCGGTGCCGTGCGCCTGGGCAGCATACGTGTGCCGGTCCCGCATGCCGTCGGGGCATGTACGGGGCATGGATACCGGGGCCCGGATATCGCGTGGCGGGGCCGCCGGTCCGTGGGTGATGATGCTCCGCATGACGACACCCGAACGCCAGGAACCCTCCCTCACGGCCGACGAACGCACCATGCTGGAAGGGTGGCTCGACTACCACCGCGCGACGCTGGCCGTCAAATGCGCGGGCCTGGACGACAAGCAGTTGCGCCAGGCCTCCGTGCCTCCGTCGGAGCTGTCCCTGCTCGGGCTCGTACGGCATATGGTCGAGGTGGAACGGGGCTGGTTCCGCGAGGTGCTGGCGGGTGAGGACACCCCGCCCCTCTACTTCAGCGAGGAGGACCCGGACGGGGAGTTCCATCTCACCGACGCGGACACCTGGGACGAGGCGTACGGCACCTGGCAGCGGGAGATCGCCCACGCCCGTGAGGTGGCGGCCGGCTACTCGCTGGACGACCTCTCGAAGGGGCGCGGCCGACAGGGCGAACCCTTCAGCCTGCGGTGGATCTACACCCATATGATCGAGGAGTACGCGCGCCACAACGGGCACGCGGATCTGCTCCGCGAATGCATCGACGGCGTCACCGGCGACTAGCCCCACTCACCCGTGCGGGGTCAATCTCCGCTTCCGGTACGCAGAACAGCTCCTGTGGGCAGCAGAGTTGGACGGGTGCACTCCACGAAGATCGTCGCCCTGGCCCTGCTGGCGGCAGCCGTCTCGGCCGCCTCGGGATGCGTAGCCGTCCCTCCGGAGCGGGCACCGGCACCCGGGCAGTCCAGGACGCCCGGCCACCATGCGCAGCGCACCGGCCCGCAGATCGTGCAGAGCCCCCCGGTCGAGGCGCTGGAGACCGTATCCCCCCGGCCGGGGGCGGGGAGCGGTGCCGGGAGCCGGGACGCGGCTCCGGCCGCACACCGTCCGTCCGGCGAAGCCGGGCCCGGAAGCGGGACGGAGCGGGACGCGGGCCCCGCACCGGTCCGCCGTGCGGTCCGGCCCGCACGCCCCCGTGCGGCACAGCCCGGAAGCGGGCACCCCGACCGGCCGCTCCCGCGGCGGCATCCGGAGCGGGCGGGTCACCCGTCCGGCCACCCGGCGGGCGTCTGCGCGCTCGGCGAAGGCTACGGAGGCTGGCCGGCGGACAGCCCGCAGGCCCGGATCTGCCGCCAGACGTACGGCCGGTGACTCCTGCCCCTCCGTACGTCCGGTGACCCCTGCCCCTTCCGTACGGCCGGTGACCCCTGCCCCTTCTTGTCCGCCCGCCTACCCCTCCTCCCCCAGCCGCCACTCAAGACGCTCGATCGCCGCCCGTACGCCGTCGCCGTAGCCGTCGTCGGCCAGTGCTCCCGTCGCGGACCGCGCCTGCCGCAGATGCAGGCGCGCCGCCTCTCTGCGACGCAGCTTCAGGTAGTCGGCCGCCAGGTTGAGGTGCAGGGAGGGGTAGAAACCGCGGACGGCGGCTGCGGCGTCATGACGGCCGACCCGCTCGTCATCCAGGCCATCGGCCGCGGCCAGCGCCCGCAGATCCCAGAGCAGTTCGTCCTCGGCGTCGTCCTGGGTGTCCGCCATGTAGTGCGCGAGGGTGCACCGGTGCAGTGCGTCGCCGGACTCGCCGATCTCGGCCCACAGCCCGGCGAACCGGTTGCGGGCCTCCTCCCGGTCGCCTCCGTGCAGCAGCATGATCACTTGGCCGATCCTGCCCATGACGGCGTCCCCCGGTGTCTCCCGTTCCGACTCCTGCTGCGACTCCGCCACCGCTGCCTCCTCTACCCGTACCCACGCGGATGTCCGGTTTGTCCCGGCGTGCCACCGACACTACGGGCTGTCCCGGTGCCGGTCAGCCCAGGTCGGGGATCCGCCAGTCGATCGGCTCGTGGCCCTGCTCCGCGACAGCCTTGTCGATCTGGGTGAAGGGATGCGAGCCGAAGAACTTCTTCGCGGACAGCGGCGAGGGGTGTGCGCCCTTCACCACCACATGACGCTCCTCGTCGATGAGCGGGAGCTTCTTCTGTGCGTAGTTGCCCCAGAGGACGAAGACCGCGGGGTCCGGCCTTGCGGCCACCGCGGTGATCACCGCGTCCGTGAACCTCTCCCAGCCCTTGCCCTTGTGGGAGTTGGCCTCGGACGCGCGCACCGTGAGCACCGCGTTGAGCAGCAGGACGCCCTGCTCGGCCCAGGGCATCAGATAGCCGTTGTCCGGGACCGGGTGACCGAGCTCCTCCTTCATCTCCTTGTAGATGTTCCGCAGCGAGGGCGGCGTCCGGACACCGGGGCGGACCGAGAAGCAGAGACCGTGGCCCTGGCCCTCGCCGTGGTACGGATCCTGGCCGAGGACCAGCACCTTCACCCGGTCGTACGGCGTGGCGTCCAGCGCTGCGAACACCTCGTCGCGCGGCGGGTAGACCGGCCCCTTGGCCCGCTCCGCCTCGACGAACGCGGTGAGCTCCTTGAAGTAGGGCTTCTCCAGCTCATCGCCGAGGACGCCGCGCCAGGACTCGGGCAGCATGTCGGTACCGGTCACGTCAACAACCTCCGGGGTGCGATCCGTTCTTCAGCACAGAACCTACCGGCGACCACTGACAACGGCCCCGGACAGCTGTCCGGGGCCGCGCGGTGGGCGGGCGCAGCCGTGGTCGGCAAGGCGCAGCCACGGTCGGCAGGCGCAGCGGGTGGGACCGCTGCTCAGCCGACCCGGCCGTCCGGGACGGCGGCTCAGCCGACCCCGGCGTTGAGGAAGATCCCGCCGTCGATCACCAGGGTCTGCCCGGTGACCCAGCCCGACTGGTCGGAGGTGAGGAACGCGGCGGCGCCCCCGATGTCCGCGGGCACCCCGAGCCTGCCCAGCGGGTAGGCGGCCGCGGCCTCCTCCTCGCGGCCCTCGTACAGCGCCTCGGCGAACTTGGTCTTCACGACGGCGGGCGCGAGGGCGTTGACCCGTACCGCCGGGGCGAACTCGTGCGCGAGCTGGAGCGTGAGGTTGACCATCGCGGCCTTGCTCATGCCGTAAGCGCCGATGAAGGGCGAAGCGGAGACCCCGGCGACGGACGCGATGTTCACGATCGCGCCGCCGTTCTCCTTCTGCCACGCCTTCCAGGTCTGCTGGGCGAAGCCGAGCGCCGAGATGACGTTGGTCTCGTAGACCTTGCGCGCCACGTTCAGGTCCATCTCGGCCATCGGGCCGAACACCGGGTTGGTCCCCGCGTTGTTGACCAGGTGGTCGACCCTGCCGAACGTCTCCATGACCCGCTCGACGGCCGCCGCCTGGTGGGCCTCGTCATGGGCCTTGCCTGCGACGCCGATCGCCCGGTCGGCGCCGAGCCTCTCCACGGCCGCCTTGAGCGCGTCCTCGTTGCGTCCGGTGATGCAGACCCGGTCGCCGCGGGCGACGAACGCCTCGGCGATGCCGTATCCGATGCCGCGGCTCGCGCCGGTGATCAGCGCGACCTTCCCGCTGTCCTGTGCAGTCATGTCCGTTGTCCCTTGATTACCTGATCAGTTGAGCGGGCCGCCGGCGACGTACATGACCTGGCCGGACACGAATCCCGCGTCCTCACCGGTGAAGAAGGCGATGGCGTTGGCGATGTCCTCGGGCCTGCCCACGCGCTGCACCGGGATCTGGGTCGCGGCCGCCGCCTGGAAGTCCTCGAAGCCCATGCCGACGCGCGCCGCCGTCTGCGCGGTCATCTCGGTGACGATGAAGCCGGGAGCGACGGCGTTGGCGGTGACGCCGAACTTGCCGAGCTCCTTGGCGAGGGTCTTGGTGAAGCCCTGGAGGCCGGCCTTGACCGCGGAGTAGTTGGCCTGGCCGCGGTTGCCGAGCGCGGAACTCGACGACAGGCTGACGATCCGTCCGAACTTGGCGTCCACCATGTGCTTCTGGACCGCCTTGGACATCAGGAACGCACCCTTGAGGTGGACGTTCATGACCGTGTCCCAGTCGGACTCGCTCATCTTGAAGAGCAGGTTGTCGCGGAGGACGCCCGCGTTGTTGACGAGGATCGTCGGGGCGCCCAGCTCCGCCGCGACCCGGTCCACCGCAGCCTCGACCTGGGCGCTGTCCGAGACGTCACAGCTCACGGCGATGGCCCGGCCGCCCGCGGAGGTGATCTTCTCGACGGTGTCCTTGCAGGCCGCCTCGTCGAGGTCGAGTACGGCGACGGCGCGGCCCTCCGCCGCCAGACGTACGGCGGTGGCCGCGCCAATGCCGCGCGCGGCCCCGGTCACGATGGCAACGCGCTGCTCGGTGGTGGACATACTGGCTCTCCTCGCCCTCGGATCGCGGCCCTCGATCACTGAGCAACCGCTTAGTACCTTCAGCAGACGAGACGCTAGAAGGCCTGGCACCCGGTGTCAACGGCACACGGAATCAGGAGTGAACGTCACACCGGGTGCCACCCTCTCAGCGCACCAGCAGCCGGAGCAGCCGGTCGGCCTCGGCGGCCGGATCGGTGGTCAGCCCGATGTGCACGGGACCGGGCTGCACGACCGTCGAACGGGGTGCGATCAGCCAGCGGAACCGCCGCCCGGCATCCTCGGGGCCCGCCTGGCCCGCCGCCTCGCCGCCGTCGCAGACCCCTACGACGGCACGCAGCGCGGCCCGCACCCCGACGACGTCGGCATCCGGGTCGAGCATCTTGAGCTTCGCCTCGTCCAGATACGTACGGGCGGCGACGAACGACCTGGCCCGGCAGTAGACCAGCACCCCGGCGTTGAACATCTCGCCGCGCTCGACCCGCGGCACCACACGCAGCAGGGCGTACTCGTAGACGTCCCGGCGGCCGGGCCCGCCCCCGGTCATCGGGTGCCGTCCTTCTTCTCGCCCTGCTGCTTCTCGCCCTGCTGCCGCGCGGGAGGAGCCAGCCGCTCGGCGAGCCAGCCCGGGGCGCGGGACGGCCCGGTGGGTGTCTGCGGCCCGATCGTGATCCGGGTGTGCACCGACGCGGCCCGCTCCAGCAGGACCTCCACATACGCGCGGCGCAGCTCGCCGGTGCTGCCGAACCCGGCCTCGTCCGCCAGCCAGGCGTCGGGCACATCGGCGGCGACCTCGGTGAGCAGTTCCTCGGTGACGAGCGGCGCCAGCCCGGCCGCCGCCGCGGCGATGTCCGGGGCGAAGGTCGCCAGGACGTGGTCCGAGGCGTCGTACGGCTTGCTGCCGTAGTTCTTCGCGGACGGCCAGTTGTGGTGCCAGATCATGGTGGCCCCGTGATCGATGAGCCAGAGATCGCCGTGCCAGACGAGCAGGTTGGGGTTGCGCCAGGACCGGTCGACGTTGTTGATCAGCGCGTCGAACCAGACGATCCGCCCGGCCTCCTCGGGCCCCACCTGGTAGGCGAGCGGGTCGAAGCCGAGCGACCCGGGCAGGTAGTCCATCCCGAGGTTCAGCCCGCCGCTCGCCTTCAGCAGCTCCTGCACCTCCTGGTCGGGTTCGGAGAGCCCGATGACGGGATCCAGCTGCATCCGCACCAGCTCGGGCACGCGCAGCCCCAGCCTGCGGCCCAGCTGCCCGCAGATGACCTCGGCGACGAGCGTCTTGCGGCCCTGCCCGGCGCCGGTGAACTTCATGACGTACGTACCGAGATCATCGGCCTCGACGATCCCGGGGAGCGATCCGCCCTCACGCAGCGGCGTGACATAGCGGGTCGCAGTGACCTCTCTCAGCATTTTCCAGGCCACCTGTTTCTTCAGCCTTGCCGTACACGACCAGCTCGGGAAGGGCGGAGCTGCGGGATTCACCCGTCAACGGAGCTGGGGAGAATCCGGGGAGTTCCGACCGGCAAGCCGCTCTCCCTACTCCCCGAGCAGTCCGTCGATGGCGGTGCGCCCCTGGCTTCCGGCCTCCGGCATGAGGTGAGCATAGTAACCGGGGGTGACCGCCGGGCACCCGGCCCGTCAGCGATGAGGACCGGCGTCGAGCCGATTCCGCATCGCCGTCACTGATCCGTGACCGCCATCGTCGCTTCCGCCCGGCACGCCTCGGCGTCCGTCCCCCCGTCGCCGACGGGCCGGCCCGAGGGCGGGCGGCCGGAAACAAGTTGCCGTACGGCAGGCGTGCTGCTCGAATCGCCGCGTGAGCACCTACTTGGAAACGGAGCGGATGACGCTCCGCCGCTTCACCGGGGCAGACATCGACGCCCTGGCAGCCCTGCACGGTCACCCCGACGTCATGCGGCACATCGATGACGGCCGCCCCGTGTCCAGGGACGCCGTCGGACAGCAGCAGTTGCCGCGCATCCTCCGCGAGTACGACGAACTCCCGGCCGGCCAGGGCTGTTTCGCCGCAGCGGAGAAGTCGTCCCGGGCGTTCTTGGGGTGGCTCTCGCTGCGGCCCGCGACCAGCATCGGCCTGAACGGCGGAACAGAGCTGGGCTACCGGATACTGCCGTCCGCCTGGGGCCTGGGCTATGCCACCGAGGGCGCACGGGCGCTGGTGCACCACGCGTTCACCGAGCTGGCGGTGGACCGGATCGTGGCCACCACGATGACGGTCAACACCGCCTCCAGGCGGGTCCTGGAGAAGGCCGGCCTGTCTCTGGTCCGCACCTTCTTCGAGGAGTGGCCGGAGCCGATCGAGGGAGCCGAGCACGGCGACGTGGAGTACGCGGTCACACGCGAGACCTGGACCCGGCGACGGGCCCAGGTCTCCTGACCAGGAACCGCCTCCAGCCGATGGAGCGTCCTCTCTCCTGCGACAGGAGCTTGCCGGAGAGCCACCCGAGGCAGGGAAGGGAAGGCAGCGGTGTGGATTGCGATGGTACTGGTGGGAGGCATCCTCGGCCTCGGGGCCGGCGCCCATGAGGCCATGATCCAGCACCGCCTCCAACGCGAGGGAATCCGCGTCAGGGGCCTGGTGGTCCGCCACCACATGGAATCCGGAAAGGACGGCCCCAGCTACTTCGCGGTGGTCGAATTCGTTGATGTGCAGGGCAGTCGGCACACGTTCCGGTCCAGCTCATCCGGGATCAGGGGCCTTCCCGTGGGCGGTGCGGTCCCGGTGAGCTACCTTCCCGATGCCCCGGCGGGCGCACGAATCGCCCTTACCGGCAGACGGGTCTGGGATGTCGCGTTTCCTCTCGCGATCGGCGCCCTGTTCACAGCCATCGGGATCTGGCTGCTCGCCACCGGCCACTGAGCTTGTTCCTCGGACCGTGCGCTGCCGGATGGTCGGCTTGAGCAGCTTGCAGGAGCACAGGGCACTGCAAGGCACCAAAGGAACACGGTGGTTGGGGCGCCGGGGGCCCAACCAGCCAGCCAGCCAGCCAGCCAGGACATGGTGCCTTCGATGCGCCCCTATGCCACTCAAAGCGTTCAAGTAATCCACTGAAGTCGACCGCTCTGCAGGCGAGTTGACCGCCACCAGAGCTATCCGGCTATCCGGCAGGCCGTGCGCCTCGGATCCGGACGTTAAAGGTACGGGTGCGGGGCGCGGCCCGAAGTGACCGGGCTCAGCTGCGACCTCGTACAGCCGCTGCCACTCGGCCAGGCCCTCCCGGGCGAGGTCGTCGCCCTCCGGCCGGAACCGGCTGCGCCATGACCGCCGGGGCCGCACTTGGCAATCCCCCGGAGGAAGTACCGGAACCCACACGAGTGATCGAACGCAGCATCACGACACCGCGCCCCCGCCCCACCAAGGGTCACCCGGCTCATTCGAAATCGAGTTCTAGATTTCGCCCCCGCGCACCCGTAACGACCACGGGAGAGGCCCAGTTAACCGATCACCTGTCCGCATCGTGCCCGAGGAGGCCCCCATGCATCGCTTGCACCGCCCTGCGCTTGTTCATCCTGCGTTCGAAAACGCCGCCTGCCCAGCGGACATCTCCGCTCGCCCCGCTGACGGCTGCACCGCCTTCCTCAGGAACGGTTCACAACCGGATACGAGGTACCTGGCATGACCGAACCCACCGAAGGCCCCTCGTACAGGGCACTGAACCGGACCGACTCGGGAGGCACCCTTTGAAGCGCTTCTTCAGACCCGTACGAATGGCCGAACCCCAGGTCTCCGGCGCCGAACAGGAACTGTTCGGCGGCCCATTGCGTTACGACATGGGCTGGGCCGAACACGAGCACGCACGGCTCGACTTGACGATGCTCTCGGCCATCCGCGCCATGCCCCGCCTGGTGGGCGGCACCTTGCGCCGCGCCTGGGCCGTGGACCGGCCGGCCCTGCTCACCGTCGGGTTCAGTGAGATCGGGCAGGGCGTCGCGGCAGCCGTCAGCCTACTGGCGGTCAATGCCGTCATGCACGCCCTACTCGGTGGCGGCACGCCCACAGACCGCCTGCACAAGGCGCTGCCCGCGCTGGTCGCCGCAGCTGTCGTCGCGGTCGCCAACGCCGGCCTCGCGGGCTGGTCCACCTCACGCGCCGGCCGGCTGGAGCCACTGGTGGAGCGGGTCGCGACGACCGAGTACCTGGCCGCTGCCGCCGCGGTGGAGCTGGAGGCCATCGAGGACCCCGAGTTCCGGCGGCTGATCGACGTCGCACAGTACGGCGCCGCGTCCGCCCGCCGCATGATCAGTGCCTGCGTCGCCGCCCTGAACGGCACGATCTCCCTGATCGCCACGGCAAGCATCCTGACCGTGCTGCATCCCGCTCTGCTGCCGATGCTGGTTCTGATCGCAGCCCCGCGCGGCTGGGGAGCCATGCGGGTCGCCCAGGAGCGCTATGTGTCCATGATGAACTGGATCGAGCACGTGCGCGCCAGTCGCCTCATCGGCAATCTGCTCACCGAGCGCACCGCGGCCCAGGAAGTGCGGATCCACTCCGTCGGTCCCTTCCTTCTCGACAAGTACCGGGACATGGCCGAGAGCGCCGAGGCCGAGCAGAAGCGCCTCGCCAACGGCAAGGCCCTCACGGAGCTGGTGGCCGCAGCCCTGTCCGGGGTGGCGATGGCCTGCACATACGCGGTGATGTTCTGGCTGGTCACGACCGGGCGTATGAGTCTCGCCGTGGCCGGGACCGCCGTGATCGCGGTCCGCTCCGGCTCTGCGAGCCTGGGCGCGCTGGTCATGAACGTCAACCAGCTCCACGAGGAGTCCCTTTACGTCCAGGACCACGACCGGTTCCTTGACGTAGCGGCGCGCCGGGCCATCCCCGCCGGCGGCGCACCGGTGCCACGCCGGGCAGGCCGGGTCGTCCTCGCCGATGTCACCTACCGCTATCCGGACCGCGACGAACTGGCGCTGGACGGGGTCTCACTCACCCTCCCCATGGGGTCGGTCACAGCGGTTGTGGGTGAGAACGGCTCGGGCAAGAGCACCCTCATGAAGGTCCTGGCGGGGCTGCTGCTGCCGCAGAGCGGCACGGTGCACTGGGGGGAGGCGGAACTCTCCGCCCTGAACCGGTCCGGGGTGTTCGACCGTGTCTCGCTGCTGACGCAGGACTTCCAGCGCTGGCCGGTGACAGCCGCCCTGAATATCCGCATCGGCCGCCCCGGACAGGCGGCGACCGATGACGAACTGCACGCCTCAGCCGACTACGCCGGGGCCTCACCCGTCATCGCGAAACTCACCGACGGCCTGCGGAGCCTGCTGGCCCGGATGTTCCGCGGTGCCACGGAACTCTCCGGCGGCGAGTGGCAGAAGATCGGCCTGGCCCGCACCCACTGGCGCAGCTCCACATCGGATGCGGACAGCGTCCTCATCGTCGATGAACCCACCTCCGCCCTCGATCCCGAGGCAGAGATCGCCGCCTTCGACCGCATCCGGCGGCTCGCCGGGCCGCATCGGGCGGTGGTCCTCGTCACGCACCGCATGTCCGGCGTCCGGCACGCCGACCATATCTACGTACTCGACCGGGGCCGTCTCGCGGAACAGGGACACCACAACGAGCTGATCGCCGCTCAGGGACGTTACGCATCGATGTTCCACGCTCAGGCGGCCCAGTTCGCACCCGGCCCCGGCGTCCCGGGCCCCGCCACTCCCACCGTCGCCGATCCCGTGTGACCGCCGAAGACGAAAGGCCCACCGTGACGCCTCCTCCCATCGCCGGACTTCACGAAGCGAGCGCTCTGCGCGACCGGCTCACCGACCAGCTCCTGACCGCAGGTCACATCCGTACCAGCCGGGTCGAAGATGCCTTCCGCACCGTGCCCCGTCACGCATTCGCCCCGGAAGTCCCCGTCGAGAAGGCATACGCCGATGCCGCCATTCCCACCCGTCACACGCCCGACGGCCGGGCCACCAGCTCCATCAGCGCACCATGGCTCCAGGCCGCCATGCTGGAAGCAGCCCGCGTCCGGCCCGGCCACCATGTCCTGGAGATCGGCTCCGGAGGCTACAACGCCGCGTTGCTCGCCGAACTCGTAGGCCCTGGCGGAAGCGTCACCACCCTCGACATCGACCCGGCCGTCACCGACCGCGCCACCAGCCTCCTGGCCGGTACCGGATACGACCACGTCCATGTGGTCACCGCTGATGCCGAGCACCTTCCCTCCGAAGTCATCCCAGCCGGGGGCTTCGACGGGATCGTGGTCACCGTCGACACCTGGGACCTACCCTGGATCCATGCCCTGGCAGAGGGCGGGCGCCTCGTCGCACCACTGCGTCTGCACCAGTACGTCTGGGCCATCGGCTTCACCGCGCGCGACGGCACCCTCCACAGCGACGAGCCCCTCACGGTCTGCGGATTCGTCCCCATGCAGGGCGCCGGAGCATGGGACTCCCACCAGCGCACCATCCCGGGCACCGGCATCCGCCTCGCGTTCGAGGACGGAGCACCCCTGAGCGTCGACCGGCTCGCCCCGGCCTTCGGCAGTGCGCCCACCACGGTCCGCACCAACGTCACGGTCGGGGGCCGACAGCCCTTCGACCTCCTGCTCCTCTACCTGGCCGGAGCGCTTCCGGGCTTCTGCCGTCTGTCCGTCGCCCCCGAGAGTCACCGCACGTTCGTCAGTCCACCGCCGCCACACTGGCCCGCCGCTGCCCTCGTGCGCGGCGCCTCGCTCGCACGCCTGGTCACCGAGCGGATCGGGGACGGCGAAGACGGCAACGGAAGGTACGAGCTGGTCGTTCTTGGCCACGGTCCGGCCGGCCGCCCGGCCGCCGATGAGATGGCCGGACACGTCCAGCACTGGCAGCGCAACCACCGCGCGGCTCGCTGCCCGCGCATCACCGTACGGCCCCACGACACCACTTTGACGGCCACCGCCCCACACCTGTTCCGCAAGAAGCACACACGGATCACGGTCGACTGGCCAGTTGTCCCCAGCACAGCGGCCCTGCTCACCGACGACCAGGGCCGCTGTCTGCTCCATCTCCGTGACGGGAACAAACGCATCTGGCGCCCTGAGCACTGGGCCCTGCCCGGCGGGGACAACGAGCAGGGTGAGCATTGCGACGAGGCCATCGTCCGGGAGCTGTCCGAGGAGATCGGCCTCACCATCCCCGACCTCACCGGCTTCGTCACCCTGGACACCCACGACGCCGCCGGGGTCTTCAAGAACCGTGTCCGCGTCTACCGCGGCACCCTCAACCGGGCCGCACACGAGATTCAGCTGACCGAGGGCGTCCAACTGCGCTGGACCCGCATCGAGGAGACAGCGGCGATGACCATGGATCCCGGCACCACCGCCGTCCTCCAAGCACTTCAGGACCATCCGCACCCGCCTCCCGGCAACGAAGGCCCGCTCCCGACCGTGCGGGTCCGTAAGGCGAGAGGTCACCGCAACCGGAGCACCGTCGGCGCTCACGTCGTCCTCACCCGTAACGGGTCGGTCCTCCTCGGTAAACGCAACGCGGACAGCGCCTTCGCCCCATCGGCGTGGCCTGCGTGGTCCGGGAAACAGCGGAAGAGACCGGACTCGCCGTCGCCGAAAGCGACCTGTCCCTCGTACACACCCTGGACCTCGTCGATCCCGTCGGCCCGGTCCCTCGCATCCAGCTGTTCTTCACCGCGACCCGGTGGCAGGGCGAGCCCGCCGTGCTGGAACCGGACCGGTGCACCGAATGGCGCTGGTGGCCGCTGAACGCGCTGCCCGACCCGACCGTGGACTACACCCGCACCGCCCTGGCGGCCATCTCCCACGGCACCGCCTACACCGCGATGGGCTGGACCTGACCACAGCACGGCCCTCCACTGGGGCGGCCGGGCGGCGTCGCATTCCGCCGCCCCCTGTGCGCCCCCGTGGAGTCCAACGTTCCTGGGAAGGCCCCCTCATGGTCTAGACACACGACAAAAAGGCACCGGGGATCCCGGGGCCGCCGGAACCGCATCATCGCGTTGGCATGACTTCTCTCTCGGGAGCGCTTACGGGCAGGTGGAGTCGGGCCGAAGGACAATCGGGGTGTACGCCGGCATCACCACGAAGCCGGGCGTCGAAGCCGGCGACACGGTCGTCTTCCATGACCGGGACAGCGGCCGGGAGCTCGACATCCTGGTGAAGCGGATCACCTCCTACGCCTCGTTCGAGGCGCTGTTCACCGTGGAGGACCTCGCCAGCGTCGCCCCGGACGCACCAGGCGGGGAACTGCTGTCCGCCCTTTGGGCCCACTGTCCTCCGCCCAAGAAGCCCCCCGGCCCCCTCGGCTTCGAGTTCGACCACCGCCCCGCTTTGCCCGGCCGCCGTCCCGCACCACACGGTGTACGGCTGCCTGCGCATACGGGACGAGCACGACCGGCCGGTGCAACGCTGGGTCTACAGATCGCGGCTCTGGCAGTTCCCGGGCAGCAACCTCGACTCGCAGGGGAAAGACCCACTGCAGGCCGCCCGCCGCGAAGCCGTGGAGAAGACTGGCCTCGAACTCGGCCTGGGTACGCCCCGGCTGCTTCTCACCCGCTTCCTGCATGCGGGCCCCCAGACGCCTCTGAAGAGGATGGGGCTCGTCTTCGACGGAGGCCAGCTCAGCGCGAACCAGCTGCGCCGGATCCGCCTTGAGCATGCTTAACACGACATATGCGCCATCCACTCCCGCCCCGAATGGTAGGAGCTGACTGCGCCCGGGGCCTTCACCCGTCTCGACGCCGTCGAACGGGCCAGGCTCGGCGAGGACCCCGCGTATCTCATCCAGTCGCCGTCGATGGCCCATCACCCCGTGCCCGGTGAGGCCGCGCGGTTGCCGTATCAATCGGCCACCACGTCATGGAGACCGAAATGAATTCGCCAGCTCAACGCACCCAAACAAGGCCCAAAACAGCCAAGGATGAGCCAGGATGACTACGCCCGCCGAGCGAGCACCCCTCGTCTGAAGTACGAGGTCTGCGGTGAAGTTCGCCAGAGGAAGAACACGCGCCAGAGAGAATCTGCCGCCGTTACGTCGCGTCGATGCGGAGGTCTGAGCCATGGCGGGACCGTCGAAGCCGCGGCCGCTCCCACGCACGGTTCAGCACCACCACCGGGATCGTCGCCAGCGGTCCGACGGACCACTGTGCACCCACTGCCGACGCCAGGACCGGAATGCCGAACACCTCTGCTGGGACTACGGGCTGAAGGGCCGGTTGGGCATGTATCGATCAAGTCCTGGCCAACACCCGCCGTCTGCCTCCCCTGCAACAGCCCAGGGTCGCCTTCCTGTACCACGACTACCACGACGGCGACCCCGTTCGTGCCGAGTGCGACAGGGCCCGCCCCCTACCGTTGTCGCATCAGCCCTGGCTTCCCACGACTTGACTGCGACGCACGCTGCCGCGCGCCTGACCGTCCAGAGTCAGCTGTCGTACTCTCCACTACCCCGGTCACTGGGGCCGTACCCTTCGCGCACGAACAGCTCGCCTGCGACATCACCGTCCACGCCACTGCAATCGACCCTGGCTTCCGGCTCGGTTCACCCGCGCTACGGCAACTGCCCCCTGATGCAACTCGCCCAACACCCCAAACGCCATGGGCAACCCCTCACCAAGGGACAACGGCCCACCTTCTGGGTCGCCTTCGCGTAGCCCGACAGTTCCTCGTCCCTCGCCACAGCAACGGCAACGGCAACCGTTCTCATCGACTGCATGAGGCCCGCTGCGAGCGGTGGGTCGCCCAGCACTGCCCCTGGCAGGCAGAACTCCAAAACTTCCTGGCCTGGTCGGCCGACGCCCACCTGCCCGAACACGTATCGCCGTCGCCGCAGCCCAGTGCACGAAAGACCGCTCGGCCATGAGCGACACCGAACGTGTTTAAACGGCCCTCCAAAGGCAGACCGGCGGCCGCACCCCACCGACCGTCTTCGCCCGCGCCACCTATCCCCGGATTGCCCAGCGCCGCGCTGACTGCCGCTTGTCTGGGGCGACTCACCACCCGTCTCCCCGGGCACCGCAACGTGATCGTGATATCGCCCTGCGCAACCGTGACGTGACTCACGACCGAGTTGACCGGTAGGGCCGTCATGCCCTTTCTGATCCGGTTGCTTGCCGATCAGGCCACCACGTAGGCATGCCATGCCCCAACAACACCCCAAGGAAGGTTCAACCTTGTCCACCGGAAGTCAGAGAAAACGAAGATTCCGCTTCACGGCGCTGTCAGTGGCGCTGCTCACCGTGACGCCGCTGGCGATCGCAGGCCCGTCTCACGCGGCGTCCGCGACCGGCGGGGCGGGCAGCACCGGAGTGTTATCCACACGCCAGGCAGAGCTGTCGAAGAACGAGGTCGAGAAGGCGGGACGGGAGTGGGCCGCGAAGCACTCCAAGGCTGGCATTCCCTGGGCGTTAGCCCAGGCGAAGAAGACCGGGAAGAAGCTCCTGGTCCCGAATGAGACCACACCGACCAACCTCACCTACGCCAACCCCAACGGCTCGCTCACCTCCGAAATGACCGCAGGCCCCGAGCGCATCGAGAAGGACCGCAAGTGGGTCGCGGTCGACGCCACGTTACACAGGACGGCGGACGGCACCGTCAAGGCCAAGGCGCACCCCAATAACCTGGCACTGACCAGGGGCGGCGGCACCCGGCCCGCCTCGATCAAGGCCGCCGAGGATGCCGCACCCCGTGACCTCGCCACCCTCCGCGGCTCGGACGGCGAGCAGGTCACGCTCCGGTGGAAGGGCGGTCTGCCCTCCCCCGAAGTGAACGGCACGACCGCCACCTACAAGGATGCGGTGCCAGGTGCGGATGTGATCGTCGAGGCCACCCGTACCGGCTTCGAGCAGTACACCCGGCTCAACAAGCGCCCCGCGGACGGCTACAGCTACACCCTGCCGCTCCAGGCCGAAGGCCTCACGGCCAAGGCGAACGCCGACGGCACGGTGACACTCACCGATACCAAGACCGGCGCGAAGAAGGCCACGATGCCGGCGCCGATGATGTGGGACGCGGACGTCGACAAGGTCTCCGGCAAGCACGAGAACCGGCACCGGGTCGGCATGAAGGTAGTCGATCACGGGGCAGGGAACATCGATCTCGTCGTCACCCCCGACGCCAGGTGGCTGGACGCCCCAGCCACGCACTACCCGGTGACCATCGACCCGTCAACCTCCGTGCTGGGCAACACCTTCGACACCTACGTGCAGCGTGGCGAGACCACCGACCTGGGCTCACAGACCGAGCTGGACTGGGGCAACCCCGGCACCACCAACGCCGACGGCACCACCCGTGTCGCCCGGTCGCTGATGACGTGGAACACCGAGCCATTCTCCGACGCGCTCATATCGTCGGCGAAGGTCGAGTTCTACAACACCCACTCCGGCAACACCGACTGCACAGCGCATGGCTGGGACGTGTGGAACACCACGGCCGGCTCCTCCGCCTCGCGGTGGACAAAGCAGCCGGACTGGCTGCAGAAGGTCGCCACGTCCACCGAGACCAAGGGCAACGCTCAGGGCTGCTCCGACACCTCCGACGGCTGGATCAAGGCGGATGTGAAGACCCTCGTCCAGACGTGGGCGAGCGCGAAGCAGACACGCGGCTACATGGGAATCAGAGCCGCCGAGGACCAGGCGAAGGCTTGGAAGATCGTCAACTCCCGGAACGCGACCATCAACCAGCCGAAGCTGACGGTCAATTACAACTACCGACCCGGGGACGGTACCGCCCAGCAGGCAGGCCCGCCGTTCAAGTCGTACAGCGGCGTATGGGGCGTCAACACCCTCACCCCGACGCTGCGCGACAAGTTCGCCGACGCCGACGGCGACAAGGTCAACGGCACCTTCCAGGTGTACGACGCCGAAACCAACAAGCCCATCAACACGCCGGCCGGTGAAGGAGTCCTGGTCTCCGACTTCGTCGCCCCCGGCACCTGGGCGACGGTGAAGGTGCCCGCGGGTCAGTTGCTGGATGGCAAGACCTACAAGTTCCGCACCAACTCCTTCGACGGCACCCACTACAACCTCAACTGGTCCCCATGGCGTGAATTCGTCGTCGAAACCGCCGCTGCCGGCCAGCCCACGTCGCTCAAGCCCGGCGACACCTATACGATCACCAATCGCGCGCTGGTTGCCGACCCGGACAAAGTTCAGGTGACGTTCAAGCGCGACGGCAACCTGGAAGCACTGGGGATCAAGCCGAACGGCCAGGCGACGACCGCCAAGAGTATGCAGCCGAAGGCCGCCTGGGAGCGCACATACACCACACCCAGTACGAAGTTCATCCGAGGCCGTAACCCGGCGGACCCCTACCAGTACATCAGCAGCGTCGCCGAGTGCCACGACTCAAGCGACTCGGACAACGACTCCGGCTGGATCAAAAACCGCTTCTCGTACTGCCAGGAGACCCTGACATTCCAGCCGGCCATCAAGTGCGGTCTGTGGCCGCCCGGTTGTTACGTCCAGGGCCTGTTCATGTCGCGCAACACGCTGATCGGCCAGGGCAAGGTGGGCGGCCTGGACGGAAGCGCGTTCACCCGGTACGCCGACTTCGACCTGAACGTCAACGTGTGGACGGCCGAAGGTGACTTCAACAAGCCCGGCGCGTCCATGAAGGCCACCCTGGAGTGCGAAGGGTCCTGGCAGGGCGGGGGCGGCAACGACGAAGAAGCCTGCGACAACGGAATCCATGACGGGCGCACCGATACCGCCGCCGGATGGGACGCCGACGGGGACACCAAGTTCGACCTGTGGTCGAGTACGCCGAAGCTGCCGGACGAGGCCGACGATGAGCAGATTGCCACGGGCCTGTTCAAGCCGGTCTTCAAGTTTACGATCCCCGGCTACGGCCAAGTCCTGCCGACCGAGGGCGAGCAGGGCGAAATCCGCTTCGACAGCGCCGTGTACAACCGGCGCGCCCCCCTCGGTTCGGTCTTCCCCGACGCCACACCCGCGTTCCGCTACGACAAGAGCGACACCAGCAACGCGGGCAACGGCACACAGGAGCCGTACCTGGGCGTGGCCGCAGTCGCCAACCACATCGACGAGGCCCGCAAGGATCCAGACAGCACATACCCGAAGAAGGACGGCAAGAAGCTGCCCGGCGGGTCGGCGCTCGACCCGCTGCACCGTATCGCCGGGGTCCCCGGATCCAGCGCACGGGAGCGCATCGACGCCAACCGTGCTGTGGTCAGATCTCTCTGCAAGAGCGACGCCGTACCTGGCGGCCCCGCGGACGGGCTCGACTGCGACGAGTACCCCTTCGCCTCCACCACCGAAGGCGCCGCGCGGTACAAGTACGAAGGCGACCAGTACCAGGGCGACGTCTCGCTACGCTTCATCGACTCGGTGGAGAACCAGGAGGCTGGCGGCCGGCTCGGCGCCTGGTACGAGAACGACCGCATCCTGAATTGGGACTCGTTCATCGTCACCATCGGTGACTGACTGAGATCCGTGAAGGCGTTCTAGCCGGACTGCGGGCTGCCCTCAGGGGCGGCCCGCAGTGTCACGTCTGACTAATGCGCCAGATCTGCACGAGGCAGTACTGGTCCTCACCGTCGAGTTCTTCTTCACGTCCGAGGGGTGTCTCCACCGGGCCTGGGGACGGGATGAGCGGTGAGGTGAACGGGCCGTTCTCACGGTTGAACACCCAGTGCCAGCGCATTCCGTACCTCCCGGGTGAGGGCAGGATCAGGGGGATCGGGTCCATCCCGTCGGTGATGACCTCAATCCCGAGCTCGCCCGTGGGAAGTTCAACCTCTACCTCGGCCTGGCCGGACCACGGACCCGGCCCTGGCGCGGGCTCGGTGGACCAACTCTCCAACCGCACAGGGGCCCGGATGACCTCGGACGGGACCTGCAGATAGACCATGCCGGGAGCAGAGAGCAACCACTCCGAGAAGTCCACGTTCGGGGTATACGTGTCCACACTGGTGTCGACCAGCCCAAACCGGCGATAATTCGGATGGACCGTGGTCTCGAACACATCCAAGAGCCTGCCCAACTGCCCACCCCTTCAGCGCTGATACGGATGAGGGCAACGTAACACCCTCAGGAATCAGCACAGTTACCCACCTTCCTTGTCCTGGGCGGGCCTGATCGGAAACTGGCACCCCTACGAACGGAATACGCTCTGAGGGTCTCGCAGCACCATGGAGCTCCCTGACCGGCGACCTCGGGCCCCAGCCAATGCCAACTGCCCCCCCCTTCTGCATCAACTAAAGATCCGCTCCCACCCTGACCACCAGAGGCGGAGCGCGAAGGGGAGGCCCTGCGGTGCAGGGCCTCCCCTTCCGGACGTCGGCGGTCAGCCGTTTGCGAGGGCCTTCACTCGGCTGAGGTTTCCGTTGAACCGGTTGTGGTCACCGACCGTCGCGCCCTTGGAGGTGTACTGCCAGATGGTCTGGTGCTTCCAGCCCGCGGGCAGGGCTCCGGCGGACGAACCGTAGTGCGGTACCCAGAGCGGATTGGTGCCGGCGAAACCGGAGTTGTTCCCTGTGCAGGACTTCCACCAGTTGGTGGAGGTGTACAGGACGACGTCCCGGCTGGTCTTCGCCTTGTAGGTCCTGGCGAAGTCCCTGATCCAGTTGACCATGCTCTGGTGGCTCAGTCCGTAGCAGGAGGCGCCGTAAGGGTTGTACTCCAGGTCCAGTGCGCCGGGCAGCGTCTTGCCGTCCTTGGACCAGCCGCCGCCGTGCGCGAGGAAGTAGCGGGCCTGGGTGGCGCCGGTCGAGGTGTTGGGGGTGGCGAAGTGGTAGGCGCCGCGGATGATGCCGGCTCTGTACGATCCGTTGTACTGCTGGGCGAAGGACGGGTTCCGGTAACTGGTGGACTCCGTCCCCTTGATGTAGGCGAACTTCACGCCCGACCTCCACAGCCGGGACCAGTCGACGCTGCCCTGATGGCTGCTGACGTCGACCCCCTCCGTCCCCCAGGACTTGGTGAGTGCGACGCCGCCCCTGCTGGTGTCCTCATGCCTGAGGATCTGGGAGCCGGCGAAGTCGTCTCCGGGATGAGAGGGCTCTGGGGCGCCGACTGCGGCGCCCGCGGTACTGGAGAACATGAGGGCAAGGGCGGGGGCACCCACGGCCAGAGCGGCCAGGACAGTCGACTTCCGGCGAGGTGCGCAGGCGGGAACAGACATGAGACGCCTCCAAGGGTCAAGCCCAGCCTGCGCGGATTCCGGGGTGACTCCTTGAGGCGCGCGGAGAGCGCGGCTCACGTCACCCGATACGCCGTACGGTGGACGGCGGGGGCCGGGTGGCGTTCGGAATTCAGTACGACAATCGAACAGTCGACCTCGATCCGCGGGCCCGGCTCCCTGGGCTCTGACGGAACGCGTCGAGGCCGGGCCCCCTCGTCTGCGGGGGCCCGGCCTCTCCCGTAACCGGTAGACCGACGTCAGCGGACTTGCGGCTGAGCGCCCGGCCCGGCCCGGCTCAGCGGGTGCCGGTGACCCGGTACTCCTTCAGTGCGGCGCAGTTGGAGTGCTCGACCGAGACATAGACATTGCTGATACTGCCGCCCCAGCTCACGCAGTGGCCCTTGCCGTAGACGTAGGCCGGCCCGGCGTAGGACGTATAGGTGCCGTCGTCCCCGGCCGAGGCATCCGTGTCGGGGACATAGATGTACGTGGACACATACGTGGCCTTGCCCGGACTGTTGCGGATGGTCGCGACGCAGTTCTTGCCGTTCGAGGAGTTGTACGTGAGGTAGACGGTGCCGAGCGAGCCGACGGGCGCCGAGTTCACGGTCTTGTACGAGCTGCCGCAGACGCCCTGCGGTGTGACGTTGGGTGCTGCCGAGGCGGTGGTGCCGAGCGCGGTCGTCGTGCCCACCACGAGTGCGGTCAGTGCCCCGGCGGCCACGATATTGCGTGCGATCCTCATATTTCCCCCTTGCCTCCCCGAGAGCGGTTTGCTCCCACTTGATGGGACCCGCGAACTGCGCCGATAGTTGTACCGGGTGCGGGCCCGGTCCCGCAGAGGCTCTCCGGCCCGCCGGGGCCGGTTCTCAGGCCGCGCCTTCTCCCGGAGTGCCGAGGGCGAACACGAGCCGGGCGGTGGCGCAGACCGGTGCCGAGATGAGCAGGGCCCAGTCGGCCCCTGCGCCAAGGGCGGCGCCCATGACGGCCATCCGAAGGTCGCGCCGACCTGGCGTGCGGCATTGAGCACGCCGCCCACCGCTCCGGCGGTTCCCGGCAGGGCGGAACTGACGGTGGCGCCCACCAGTGCGCCTCCGGCGATGGGTCCGGCGGCGACGGCCGCTCCGCTGACCGCGGCCCAGGTGGCGACCGCGCGGGCGCGCTCGCCGGGCTCCGGACAGAGCTGGGCGATCATCGCCATGGAGGCGGGTACACATACCGTGGCGGCCACTGCGAGGGATCCCGCGCCGCGCGACCAGGACCCACAGCTGAGGTGCGCACGCACTGAGCAGGGAGACCAGGGTGAACAGCGCGACGCCGGTCCTGAAGAGCCGCTCGGCGCCGAACCGGTCGGCCGCCGCACCCGCGGAAAGCAGCAGCGCGGCGAAGGTCACGGTGTATCCGGTGGTCGCCCACGCAGACCGGCGAGCGAGGTGTGCAGCGATGACGCCAGGTCGGGTTCGGCGACCGACAGTACGGTCATGTCGAGCAGCACCATGAAGCAGCCCAGCGAGATGCCTGCCGGCGCGCGGGCGCGCACCCGGCCCGTGGGTACCCCGCTCTCCGCGGCCCTGGAGCGGCTGCGGAAATGGGCGCGGTCCCTGCTGGACCAGGCCGAGCGGGCGGTCCGTGATGTCAGGGACGAGCGCCAGGTGCTGCGGCTCGGCGCTCTGGAAACCCTGGCCGGCGCCCATGTGCCCCAGGTCCTCGCCCGGTTCGCCGCACGCCGGCGCCCCTGAACTCCCCGTATACACAACGGCGTTACGCATCTCCGCGGGTCAGGCCACCATGCTGCGCGGACTCTGCGGTCTTCACGACAAGCACACCGTTCGCCGTCTTGGCAGGCACTGGTCCAGGCCATAACGTACGTGACGTATTGCGCTCGGTCATGGCTCTTTTCGAGCAGAATTCGACATTGCGAGTGCGCGGATCGGCGTGGTTCCCGCAGCCGCTTCCCAGGGTCGCGCGGTCGCCCACCGCTGCACTCCGGACGGAGACACCATGCCCACGAAATCCCGGATCGCCGCGCTGGCAGCCGTGGCGTCACTCGGCGCGGCCGCCCTGGCCGCGCCCGCCTCCGCACACACCCCGCAGTCGACGGTCCTCACCCCGTACGGACGCGTACCCCAGCCCGATGTCGTACAGGTCGACAGCCACCAGACCCTGAAGGTCGTCAACGGCCAGGTGGAGAAGGTGGATCTGCGCAGCCACGCGGTCCTCGCCCACCTCGGCGCGGCGGCCTCCGGTCCGGCATCGGCCGACCCGTACCGCCATGCGGCGAGCCTGCGCGCCCAGGCGGGTGTCGCGGCCGGCCCGAGCAGCTCCGATCTCGGCGGCAACTGCCCGGCCGACTGGGGCCCGACCGACATCCAGTCCTTCCGAACGACGTGGACGGTCCCGCCGAAGCCCTCGGACTCGACGAGCACGACCACGTACTTCATCTGGAACGGGCTGGACGGCGGCGCGTTGCAGCCCGTTCTCCAGTGGGGCAACGGTACAGCGGCCTACCAGATCGCGAACTGGTACTACGTCGGAGGCAAGTACGCCCACGGCACCTATCTGAGCGTGTCTCCCGGCACCTCGCTGACCGGAAAGATCGACTACGTCTCCGCGAGCAACGGCACGTACACCTATAAGGAGTCGTTCGCCGGGTACCCCTCGGCCGATGTCACGGTGGAGCGGACCAGCGCTGCCAACGGCGTCATCGAGTGCTTCGAGCCCTACACCGACGGGGACGCCTCGAAGAACCCGAACGCGGCCGATGTGGCGATGAGGAACATCAGCCTGACGGACCAGCCGGGACACACCGCCCCGTCCACCCTCGCCTGGACCGGCAACAGTTCGGCAGCCGGCACCAAGGTCATCAGCGACAGCAGCTCCAACGGCGAGGTGGACCTCTACTTCAACGGCGTCTAGGGGCTGCGGCTCTTCGGACGGCTTGCCCGTCGGCTCTTGGGACGGCTTGCCCATCTGCTGGGGCGCCGGGCCCGCCTCCGCAGGCCGTCGGAGTTACGCCCGGTGGCCCGCCGGCCCTCAGGGAGCGGTGAGTTCGATGAGGTGCCGGGCGGTGCCGGCGGGGTCGGCCAGCTGATGGAGGTGCTCACCGGGCAGGTGCGCGGTCCGCCAGCCGCGTTCCCGGGCGTCGGTGGCCGTCTCGTCGTAGGGGGGACCGAACAGCAGATAGGAACAGGGGTGGTCGTCCCACCCGTCGGGGACCGGGACACGCTGCTCGTAGTAGGTGAGCGGCAGCCTGGGCTGCTCGGCGACGACCTTCTGCCGTACGGCCGGATCGGAGAACATGGGCGCGATGTCCGCCTCGTCCCACCAGTCGGTCCAGCGCGGCAGTATGCCGTCCACCGCCATGGGCCGGAGGAGTTCAAGGAGTTCGGGCGGGGCCGCGGGGGTCGGTCCGGTACGGGCCGGCAGTGCGGCGTCGACGAAGACGGAGCGGGTCACCCGCTGGTCCAGCCCCGAGGCGACGCACGGGTGGAACAGCCCGGCGTTGCTGTGTGTCACCAGCGTGAGGGGCTGGTCGGCCGGGACGTCCGCCAGACCGTCCCGGACGGCTTCGACGATCCGGGGCCAGAACGGTGGCCCGCCGGCGCCCACGTGCAGCAAGGACGGCACGCGCACCTGGTGCCCCCCGGCGGTCAGCCGTTCGGCCACCGGGTGCCAGGTGGAAGGGCCCACCGAAGGACTGTGTACGAGAACGAACATCGGCCGCATGGTTTGCATGGGTACATCCTGCCGCGCCAGGGCGGCCGTGTGCATCCATGCCGGTCCGGGCCGGGTCAGCGGGCGAGGCGCGGGAAGAGGACCTCGGCGCTCCCGCGGTTGATGCCATCGGCCTGGCCGGGGGTGAAGTGCTGGTATGTCTCCAGGAAGTGGTTGTAGTAACTGCCCGCCTCCTGCGGGGCGAAAGGCCAGTCGCTGCCGTAGAGAACGTGGCCCGGCTCGGCGAATTCAAGCAGGGCGGGGAGCGCGCTGGGGCTGGCGGAGAGCGCGGTGTCGAAGTAGAACCGCTTCAGATCGCGCAGGATGTCGTCGGCGCCGCGCTCGGGGTCCACGACGGTGGAGATCAGGCCGGAGAAGCGGTACGCGGCGTAGGGGAGGAAGCCGCCGCCGTGGGAGAGGATCACCCGCACGTTCGGGTAGCGGCTCATGACGCCGCTCAGTACCAGGCCGAGGGCGCTGCGCGTGGTGTCGAAGACATAGTCGGCGAGCGGGGCCGGGGTGCCCGGGAGCAGGTGCATCGGGGGCTGGGCGGGGTGGACGAAGACGTTCGCGGCGCGGCGGTCCAGCTCTGCCCAGAGCGGCTCGAAGTCCGGGTCGTTGAGGTAGCGGCCACGAGCGTTGGACATCAACACGACCCCGTCGGCGTGCAGATCGTCCAGCGCGTGGACGGCCTCCGCCACTGCGGCGTCCGTGTCGGGCAGCGGGATCGCGGCGAAGTGGCCGAAGCGGTCCGGGCTGTCCTTGACGATCTCGGCGCTGTACTCGTTCGCGGCACGGGCGAGATCCCGGGCCTGCGCGTCGTCGCCGAGGTGGACGCCGGGGGCCGTGACGGACAGGACGCCGGTGGCGATGGACTGCTGGTCCATCATCGCGACGGCACTCTCCGGGCTCCAGTCCGGGATCGCCCAGCCGCCGGAGTCGAGACCCTGTGCGGCGAGCGTCCGGGCCCAGACGGGCGGAACGATGTGCTGGTGGACATCGATACGTGCGGGGAAGGGCACGATACTCAGCCTCCTCATTATTAGCTTGCTAACGAATCACATTTAGTAAGCTAACAACCATGCGACAGACAGGCAAACCCCCGGTCGGCAACGCCCCCGGCCGGCCCGCCGAGCCCGGTGTCGAGGACCTGGCCCGTGCAGCCGACCGGCTCTTCTACGCCATGCGGCGCTCGCGGGCCGCCACGGCCGGACAGTCCGCCGCCGGACTCTCCATGTCGCAGCTGGCGCTGCTCGCCCCGCTGAGCGAGGACGCCGATGGCGAGGGCCTGCCGGTCGGCCGTCTGGCCGCACGCGCGGAGGTGAGCGTCCCCACGGCCACCCGGATGCTCCAGCAGCTGGAGGCCAGGAGCATGGTCACCCGCCGCCGCTCACCGCACGACGAGCGCCAGGTACTGATCCGCCTCACCGACGAGGGCGCCGGGCACCTCGCCGCCATGCAGGCCGAGCTGCGCGCCCGGCAGTATGCGGCCCTGTCGCGGTTCACCCCGCAGGAGCGTCACGTACTCGCCGCACAGCTGCACCGGCTCGCAGGCATCATCGGGGAGACGGTGCCACGGGCACCGGATTCCGGGCACGACGAAGGGTGAGGTATCCGCACTCGCCCGCACGCCCCCCTCACCCGCGCACCCCTCACCCGCGCGCCTTCCTGCCCGGCCGCGGGGAGGGAGAGCCGTCACACGGCGGCTGACCAGCCCCGGACCGCCGGCAGTACCTTCCGGGCGACGCGCAGCAGCACCTCGTCGTCCGGGGGCCAGCCGTCCGTACGCCACACGGCGATCTCGATGGAGCCGCCGCTGTCCTTGGCGTCCTGGGCCACGCTCAGGACGCGGGCGGGGGATCCGGGGAGGTTCTCGGTGTCGCTCCCGTCCAGGCGGAACCTGAAGCTGATGGTCGTCTGCGAGTAGAGGACCGCCGGGCGGCCCAGAAACCTCCGCTGGTGCGCGTCGCTGCCCAGAAGGCCGACGGAGTCGGCCACCGGAAGGTGGTCGTAGGCCACCGTCAGGTTCACGGTGTACGTGTCGAACTCGACCTGGGCGGACGGAGTGGCGGTCACCTTGCCGTCGGCACCCTTGTCGGAGCTGTCACTGCCGTAGGCGTTCTTCGGGATCTCCTCCCGGGTGCCCAGGAGTCCGGCGAGATCGGGACGGTTCAGCGCCTCGCACAGCTGCGCGCCGGAGGCATGCCAGCCGGACTCCTCTCCCGGCTTCGCGTCCCCGCAGGTGGCAGGTTTCGGTCCGGTGTCGGCGTCGGCGGACGAGGAGAGGGACGAGGCCCATGACACCCAGAACCAGACGCTGAGACCCCCTACCAGCAGCAGCGCCGCTATGGCCTGCTTCCACGCGTTCGCTCTCTCCCCGGGCGCTCCGGGCGCGTCGATATGGCCGTCCATGTCCCCCACTTGTGATGATCCCCCGATACGTGCGTGGAGACCATAGCCCGTGATCAAATAAGCGAACAAGGGGAGTTGGCCGCGGTGAACGCCTGGTCAGCGCCGCGCGAGCGCAGCCGTGGCGCGGCGCGGCGACCCGGTCGGTCCGCTGACGACGCCCATGTCACGCCCCGTCAGGTCTCACCACTGCGTCACCATCTCCACCGTGATCGCCTCCATGGCCTCGGCCGCCCGCTTGTTGACCTCGGCCGAAGTGGCTCCGCGGAGCATGATCTGCCCGATGCGCCCCATGTTGTCGCAGGGGCCGCCCACTTCGTCCCCCGGCATCTTCGACACCGCGGTCGCGACCACATGGTCACCGCAGGGCAGTGCGCTGATCCACCGGAGAACTCCGGCCTCGGGCGCGGTGATGAACCGGATGGCGGCGGCCGTACGGTGGCGAACCGCGACGTCCGGCCGCAGGCCGAGCGCCGTCTGCAGCAAGGCGCGTGCCTCGTCGATGCCCAGTGCCTCCTTCACCAGCCGCATGATGTGATCGCCCGGTGGCCGCGCGCCCACCTCGATGACCCTGGGGGCGCCCGCGGTGCCGAGCTTCACCTCGGTGTGCGCGACGCCGTTACGCAGCCCGAGTGCCCTGATCGCGGCGGTGGCCGCCGCGTACAGCGCGGCTCCGGCGGCGGGGGTGGTATCCGCGGGCACGGTGTGGCCCAGTTCGGCGCGGCTCACGCCCCCGGTGGTGAACTTCTCGGTGGCCGTCAGATGGTGGATCTCACCGTCGGAGATCACGGACTCGATGCTGAACTCGTCGCCGTCCACGTGTTCCTGAGCCAGCAGCGTGGTGTCGATGGCCAGCCCGTGCGAGGTCTTGTGGGTCTGCGACTGCGCCCGCCGCGCGGCCTCGGGGAGTTCCGCGGGCGCGTGGACGACCGAGACTCCGATGGACGCCGCGTTCTCCGCCGGTTTGACGACGAGCGGGAACCCCAGCCCGCTCTCCGCCACGCGGCGCGCCAGCTCTCCGGGGTCCTGGGCGACCACGGTGCGCGGGGCGGGGACCCCGTGAGCATCGAACGCCTCGGCCATGAGCCGTTTGTTGCGGCAGGCGTCGGCCTGCTCCGGCCGGTGGCCGGGGAGCCCCAGCCGGTCGGCGAGGCGGGTGGCCAGCGGGGTGAGGAACTCCCAGCAGGCCACGACTCCGTCGATCCCCGCCTCCCGGCAGAAGCGGGCCAGGTCGTCGAGTGCGGTCTCCTGATCCGAGAAGTCGGTGAAGACCGTGCCGCTGATCCTCGACCTCAGCTCGGGCCGGTAGGAGCGGAACACGTCCTCGTGGGTGGCCACATGGGCTTCCACACCGAGCTCCGCCGCGGCGGCCAGGATGTCCTCGCCCGCGGATACGTCGGCCTCTATCAGCAGCACCTTCGGCATGGCAGGGGTCCCCTTCGATGACGTCATGAGGTCGGTGGAGCCTGCGCCGTTCTGCGGCGCAGGACCGGAGCCAGGGCCAGCTGGCCGGCCGCCGCGACGAGACACAGACACGCGGCGGTCAGCCAGAGCGTCGTGGAGCCGACGAGCAGCAGCCGGGTGCCGACGACCGGGGCCAGCAGAAAGCCGGTCCCCCAGGCCATGCCGATCAACCCGTTGTAGCGGCCCCGCAGTCGGGGCGGTGCCAGGTCGGCGACGACAGTCGATGTCATGGCGAAGACGAGGATCTCCCCCAGCGTCCATACGGCGATGGCGAGGCCGTACGCCAGGGTCGTGGAGGCGAACGCCATCACGGTCGTACCGGCTGCGGCGACGCCGAAGCCGGTAGCGAGCACCCGGCTCTTGTCGAAGGCTCCGAGCCGGTGGCCGATCAGCGGCTGCGCGGCGATGACCACCACCCCGTTGACCGCCATGACCGTGCCGTACGCGGTACTGGACAGGCCCTCGCCCCGCATCGCCAGGGGCAGCGTGGCGAAGGCCTGCTGGAAGACGGTCGCGTAGACCACGATGATGCCCGCGAACGCCAGCATCGCGCGGTCGCGCACCGGGGTGAGGAAACCGCCGGGGCTGTGTTCCCCGGGGGGCGGCCGGGTCTCGGGGACCGCGAGCCACACCAGCGCCGCGAAGACCGAGCAGGCGCCCGCGTCCAGCCAGAAGATCAGCTGGTAACCGTGGGCCGCGAGGTAACCGCCCAGCGCCATCGCCAGGGAGAACCCGAGATTGACCGACCACAGCAGCAGGCCGAAGGCACGGGTCCGGTCGGCGAGGGGGACGGTGTCGGCCACCAGGGCCTGGGCAGCGGGCCGGAAGAAGTCGATGGTGATACCGAGTACGAAGCAGGCCGGGACGAGCACCCGGAGGTCATGGGCGTGTCCGAGCGTCAGGAGGGTCGCACCGTTGGCCAGCATGCCGCCGCTCAGCGCCACCCGGCGGCCGAAGCGGTCGGCGACGAACCCGCCGAGCGGCTGCGAGACGACCGACCCGACGCCGACCGTGGCGAGGATGAGTCCGGCGGTACCGATCGGGACCCCTCGTATCCCGGTCAGATAGAGGCTGAGGAACGGGTTGACCATGGAGCCGAGCCGGTTGACCAGGGTCCCGCCCCACAGCACCCAGAAGGCCCCGGGCAACCCGCCCGCGCGCACCCGCACGAAGGTGCGCAGCCGGCCTTCCACGGGCTCGGTGGGGTGCGGGGCGGGCGCGTCGGTTCTGCTCAAGCTCTCTCCTACGGGGCCTGTTCGGCCTGGGGGCGCGATTGCCCACCAGGGCGTTCGATGGCGGGGTTCCGTTACGGGGTGAGGCGCGCCCGCTCGCCGTATTCCGGGCGGGCGCTCTCAGCGACCGCACCCGCGCAGCACGGCGGGGGCCCGGCCCGGTGGCACGGGTTGCCGTACGGAGTCGGGGTGAGCGCCGGAAACTGTACGGAGCCGGGATCCCGCACCGGGCCGGTGCCTGCTGCCAGCGCCGCGCGGTCGACCTTGCCGTTCGGTGTCGTGGGCAGCGTGTCCACCACATGGATCTCCTGGGGGACCATGTACGGCGGCAGGGCCTGCGCGCAGAATTCCCGCAGGGCGCCCGCGTCCACCGCCCTCCGCGCCTCGGGGGATCCGTCGGCCGGCGCCTGCCGGGAGAGAACGGTGAAGGCCGTCAGCTGCTGTCCGCCCCCGGCCCCCGGCAGTGCCATCGCGGCCGCCGCCGTGACCCGGGGGTGGGCCTGCAACTGCTGCTCCACCTCGCCCAGTTCGACCCTGTTGCCGTTGATCTGCACCTGGGAGTCGGCCCGGCCGCAGAAGTAGAACGCGCCGTCCTTGCCCCTGGTGCCCAGATCGCCGGTGCGCAGGACCTGCTGGCCCGACTGCGGGGACAGCGGATCGGGCACCAGCGCCGCGCGGGTGGCGGCAGGGTCGTCCCAGTAACCGGTGAAGAGCGCGGGGCTGCGCAGATGGAGTTCGCCGGCCACACCGGGTTCCTCGATGGTCCGGCCCGTATCGTCGACGAGAAACAGCTCAGCGCCGGGGTGGGCGATGCCAATGGAGAGCGGCTCCGCCGTGTCGGGAAGCGGCCGGGGCACGGGCTCGAAGGAGCATGCCATCGACTCCGTACTGCCGTAGCAGTTGGTGAACTCCGTACGCGGCAGCAGTTCCTGGAGCCTGCGCAGCTCGGCCGGCGGGAACACCTCACCGCAGAAGAGGATCCGGCGCAGCCCGTGGAGCGCAGCCAGCCGCCCGGGTTCGTACCGCAGTGCCTGGCGCCAGATGGACGGTACGCCGTTGACCTGCGTCGTCCCGGTCTCGCGCAGCACCCGCAGGAAGTGCCGCGGCCAGCGCACCAGTCGTGGCGGTACGGGGACGACGGATGCCCCGGTGCCCAGTGCCAGACCGATGTTGAGCAGGGAGAAGTCGAACTGGAGCGGAGAGGTACTGGCGATGCGGTCGTCGGGCGCGGCCAGGCGGTGGGCCAGCATGCCCCGGTAGAAGGCGACTACGGCACGGTGGCTCATCACGACACCCTTGGGCCGGCCCGTGGTGCCCGACGTGAAGATGATGTAGGCGGGATCGGTGACGACGGGGGTCCGCCGCCGGGGCGCCCGCCACTGCGGCATCCGCTCCACGGCCAGTCCCCCTGGCCCGAACCGGGCCGTCCCGACCTCCTGCGGGATGCCCTTCCGCTCACCGTCCGCCGTCTGGAGATGGAGTGCGGGCCGGGCGGTCCCGATGATGGACCGCAGCCGCCCGTCCGGCATTTCGGGGCTCACCGGGATGAAGGTGAGACCGGCCCGTGAACAGGCGAGGAACATCGCGAGGGACAGGGCGGTCGTTTCGGCCTCCAGGACCACCCGGGCGCCGGTCTCGATACCGAGTTCCTCCAGTGCACCGGCATAGGTGTGCACCAGGGAGCCGAGTTCGCCGTAGGTGGTCACGGTGGTCGTTCCGGCCCGGGGGGACTCGATGACGGCGGGACGGTCCGGAGTCCGCTCCACCGCTCCGAGCAGGAAGCTGTGCAGGGAGCCGGGCACGTAGTCGGGCAGACAGTCGGGAAAAGGGCCGGGCAGGGAACCGGGCGGGGACTCCCCGGCGGGACCGGCCTGCGGGTACGGCTGTTGCGTCACGTTGGTGGGACCCCTCGTCTGGTGCGGGAACGACGGCCCGGCGGGGCCGGTGCGTCCGGGTCTCCGGCGGGCACCGGGCCCCGGTCGCGTCGCGCGGGCCCGGCCGACGGTTACCGCCGCGCTCTTCTCGTATCTGACGTCCGCATATTTCGTATAGCGGAATTCAACTTCCGAAGGTGAGCCCAGACTCTCATGCGGGCGACACGGATGGCATGTGATGTGGATCACTCAGCAGGTCGGGCGGGGGCGCGCCACGCGGCGGGCCACGGAAGAACGGCACGTCCAGTCCGGCCCCATCCCCCGTGGAAATAAGGGGTGTTGCGGGGTGTCGCGTGACAAGCAGTGAGACCACGGTGACCCGTTCGCCCTGGACAGGCTTCAACAGTGTGTGGCAGCGTCAGCGGCGTATGGAATTCACATTCCACCATGTGAAAGTCTGCTGGGGTACCGGGAGTTGGCCCGGATCCATGTCGACGGAGGGGGTGCGTGTCCGTGGCAGGACCGCTTTCGCTGGGCCAGCTCTCGGTCTGGCACGACATCCGGGATCTGCCGGGCCCCCGGCGCCATGAGGCGAACAACGCCGCGCTCTGGGCGCTCCCCCGCGGCACCGGCACGGAGCAGGTGCGTACGGCCCTGCGCGCCGTCGTCGCCCGTCATCCGTCGTTGCGGACGCGCTACGGACTCCAGGACCCGGACACACCCACGCAGTTGACGCCCGACACCGGCTTCTCCGACGCGCTGCCCGTGGTCGAGACGGGTGACCTGCCGCCCGACGGGTTCATCGCGGGCCCGGTAGCCCGGCCGTTCCGGCTCGGCGACGAACACGGCTGGCGGGCCACGCTGTTGACCCGGGCGGGTACCGCCTCGCATCTGCTGTTCGTCAAACACCACATCGCCGCGGATGCCTGGGCCCAGGAGGTGCTGCGCCAGGAGTTCACCACGGCGCTCACCGACCCGTCCGGCACCGGGTCCACTCCCGTGCCCGGCCCCGCGGAGCTGGCCGCCGACCAGCGCACCCCTGCCGGACTGCGCCGGCAGAGCGCGGCGCTCGGCCACTGGCACCGGCTGCTCGACCAGGCACCGCCCGCCGCCCTGCCGGCCGCGACGGCCGCCACCGGTACGGGCGTCGTACAGGTCACCCTTCGCTCCGGCCCCGCACGCGCCGCTGCCCGTTCGGTCGCGGCGGCTGCCGGGGTCTCCGTCTCCAGCGTCGTCCTCGCCGCCTACGTCCGCGGTGTGGCCAGAATCTGCGGCACCGACGCCCTGCTGGTGCGGCTGATGAGCGCCAACCGTTTCTCGGCCCGCTGGAAGAATGTCGTCACCTCGATGAACCAGTGGGTGCCCGCCCTGATCGAGGGCGCCCGTGGGAACGACCTGCGCAGACTGGCGACCGCCGCGCACTGGAGCAGCCTCGGCGCCTTCCGGCACGGCGCGCACGACGTCACCGCCGTCGCCGCGCTGCTCGCCCGCAGGCCGGGCGCTCCCGAACCCGTCTGCGCCTTCAACCATGTGGCCCTGCCGGAGCAGCGGCCCGCGTGCTCCGGCGATCCGGCCCCCGTCGCCCGGCCCCCCGTCGAAGCCGACATCGAGCCCGTTCTCGTCTGGGAGGAGCCCTTCACCACGATCGGCCCGCGCTGTTACGCCCGCTCCCTGGAGGGCCCGGCCGAGCTGTCGGTACGGCTCACCGCCAAGGACATGGACCGCGAGCGGTGCGCGGAACTGCTGTGGGACATGCACCACGCGCTCGTGTCCACCGCCGGAGCGTGCTGACCTGGCGCCGCCCGCGAAGCCAAGGGCGTGAGACATCCGGCGGGAGGGACCCGGTACGGGACATCCGGGCCCAGGACGTCCGGCGCGTCCGGGCCCCGTCGTCCCGTGCCCCTCTCCCCCGCCGTCCCGCCCGCCCGTGCTCGTTCCTGCCCCAGGAGGCGTCCCAGTGCCCGAACACGTGATGGTCATCCACCGCTGGACCGACCGGTACGCCGACTACACCGCGTACCTGGACCACACTGTCCACCGCGTCAGCTATGTCACCACCGAACGGGCCGCCCGCCACCTCCCGCACGAACTGGCCGCCGGTGTACGGCTCGTGGACAGCACCGAGAACGTCAAACAGGTCCGTGAAGCGATCGGCTCGCTGACGAGGCGGAGCGGGCCGCCGACCCGCATCGTGGCGCTCCAGGAGACCGATCTCGATCTGGCGGCCGATCTGCGGGGCGAGTTCGGCCTGCCGGGACAGCGCAGCGACGATCTGGAACCGCTGCGCGACAAGCTGCTGATGGCGCGGCGGCTCACGGCCGCGGGTGTCGCCGTTCCCGCGACCGCCTGCGCACCGGACCACCAAGCGGTCGAGTCCTTCGCCGGACGGCACGGCTGGCCGGTGCTGGTCAAGCCTCGGCGGGGCACCGCCAGTGCCGGAATCCGGCGGCTCGACTCCCCCGGTGAGCTACGGGCGTACGCCTTCCCGCGCGACACCGAGATGCTCGTCCAGCCGTGGCTGCCCGACCGGGTGCTGCACGTCGACGGCGTGTACACCGGCGACGGCCTCGGCGCCTGGCGCGCCTCCCGGTATCTGAGCACCTGTCTTGAGTTCACGGCCGGTACCGCCCTGGGCTCGGTCGAGATCGACGACCCCGGCCTCATCGGCCGGGTGGGCGGGATCGCCGCCGCGACCGCCCGTGCGCTCTTCGCCGGTCCCGCCGTCTTCCATCTGGAGCTGTTCGAGAGCAGCGACGGTGCCCTGACCGTCCTGGAGATCGGGGCCAGGCCGGGCGGCGCCGAAGTCCCCTTCATCTGGCGCGAGGTGCACGGCGTCGACCTGATGGCAGTGGCCGTCGCCCAGCAGACGGGCATCGGCACCGGCACGGCACCGCCCTTCGACGGACCCACCGAAGTGGCGGGATGGCTGCTGGTGCCGCCCTCGGTGCCGATGCCCTGCCGGGTCGTCACGGCGACCGGCCACCGGGACCCGGGTAGGGACACCGGCCCTTACGCCGAAGTGCGCCCGCATGCGGGGGCGTTGCTGAGCGAGGGCGGATACGAGAATGCCGGGATCCGGTTCCGGTTCCGCGGGCGGGACAGCGCCCGGGTCGAGGAGGCCGTCCGCCGTACGATGCGGGACGCGTCGCTGGTGTGCTCACCGGTCGATGTACGGCGGCCCGGCCGGCTCGCCGTCGTGGGCTGCGGCAATCCGCCCTACCGTGCGTACGCGCTGAGCGCCGTCGCCGCACGGGTCGAGACCGGGCTCGTCCAGAGCACCGCTGTCGACTGGCAACGGCCTTACGTGGGCGACCGGTTCAGGACCGCCGACACCTCCGACGCCGCCGCCACCGCCCAGGCCGTGACGGAGCTGCTGGACGGTCACGGCGGCCCCGGCGCTGTACTGACCTGGGACGAGACTCTCCTGGAGACCACCGCCGAGGCGGCCCGGCTGCTGCGGCTTCCGCATATGAGCCCCGAAGCCGCCCGCCGCTGCCGCGACAAGCTGGCCACCCGGCGGCTGCTCGGTGCGGCGGGGGTCCCTTCGGCCGCGTACCGCCATGTGCACAGCCATGCGGAGGCGGTGGAGGCCGCCGAGGCTCTCGGCCTGCCGGTCGTGGTGAAACCGCGCGGGCTGGCCGGCAGCATCGGGGTGAGCCTCGTGACGGACCCCGGCGGGCTTGCCCGCGCCTTCGAGCAGGCGTGCACCTCCTCGTTCCCCGGCATCAGCGCCCTGGACGGCGCCATCGTGGAGGAGTACCTGGAGGGCCCGGAGATCAGCGTGGACTGTGCCGTGTCCGAGGGGGCGGTCCGGATCGTGAACGTCGCGCGCAAACAGCTCGGATTCGCGCCGTACTTCGAGGAGACCGGCCATCTCGTCGCCCCCTGGCGCGACGAGCCGTGGGCGGACGAGATCCGGTCCGTGGTGGCGCGGGCCCACACGGTCCTCGGCATCCGCACCGGAGTGACCCACACCGAGCTGCGCCTCACCCCCACCGGGCCCCGTGTCGTGGAGGTGAACGGCCGGCTCGGCGGCGACTTCATCCCGCTGCTGGGCACCCTCGCCACCGGTGTCGACCCGGTCACGGCCGCCGTGGACATCGCGCTCGGCCGCGCCCCCGGCCTCACCCCCACCCGGGACCGCTGCGCAGAGGTGCGCTTCCTCTACCCCGAGCACGACGCCACCGTGGACTCCCTGGACCTGACCGCAGCCGCCGCCGAACCCGGCATCGCCCAAGCGGTCCCCCTCGCCACCCCGGGCAGCCGACTGCTGCTGCCCCCGCGCGGCATCGTGCCCCGCATCGCCGCGCTGATCGCCGTCGGCGCCACCCCGGCCGCGTGCGCGGACGCACTCGGCCGCGCCCGGCGTGCCGTGCGGTACACCCTCACCCGCCTTCCGTGACCGACCGACAGCCAACGAGGAGAGACGCGCATGACGTGGATTCTTGGAGTCAACGCCCCTCCCGCCGGGTGGCACGACAGCGCCGCCTGCCTCATCGACGGGAACGGCGAGATCGTCGCCTTCTCCGAGGAGGAGCGCTGCAACCGGCGCCGGCACTCGCTCTACCGCAAACCCCTGGGCGCGGCCCGGTTCTGCCTGGCACAGGCCGGGATCTCCGCCGCCGACATCGATGTGGTCGCGCTCGGCTGGGACAGCGAGCAGCTGTACCCGCGCCGGTTCGCGGACGACGCCGAGTTCCTGGAGTACGCCGTCGGCCTGGACTTCGGCGGCCGGACCCCCGAGGTGGTCCGCGTACCCCACCACCAGGCGCACGCCGCGTCGTCCTTCTACGCGTCACCCTTCCCGAAGGCCGGGGTCCTGGTCGTCGACGGGCACGGCGAGAACGAGTCCTCCACCATCTGGACGTACGAGGAGGGTGCCGAACCCCGCCTTGAGCGGAGCTGGCAGCGCACCGCGTCGCTCGGGTACGCCTACGACGCCGCCTCCACCTGGCTCGGCTTCTCCTTCCTCAACGCGGGCAAGACCATGGGGCTCGCCGCGTACGGTCGCGCCGCGGGCCTCGACGTCGAATCGCTCGTCGACACCGGGGCCGACGGATTCCGGCTCGCCGTCGAGCCCCTGACGGAGAGCACCGGACACGCCACCGCAGGCGAGATCAGGGAGCAGTACGAGAACACGGTCGCGCGGTGGCGGGAGCGCTACACACGGATCGCCGGCGCCGACGCGCCGAGCGCCCCCGAGGAGTCGCTCACCGACGACCCACGCGCGGTCCTCGTCGCCTACACCGCGCAGCGCCTCATCGAGGAGACCGTCAGCCATCTCGCGGCGCTGACCCGCAAGGCGTCGGGTGTCGAGCAGCTCTGCATGAGCGGAGGTGTGGCGCTGAACTGCAGCACCAACGGCACGCTGCCCGGACCGCTGTACGTGCCGCCGGTGCCGCACGACGCGGGCGTCGCGCTCGGAGCCGCCTGGACCGTACGGCCGCCGAAGCGGCGCACCGGGGCGCTCAGCCCCTATCTGGGCACCGACATCCACGGCTACGACCACACCAACGGGCCCGGAGCGCCCGACACTTCGGGCCTGGTCCGCAGCGGACTCGACACCGACGAGCTGACGGCGCTGCTCATCGACGGGCGGGTCGGCGCCGTCGCCCAGGGCCGGGCCGAGGTCGGTCCGCGTGCGCTGTGCCGCAGGTCGATCATCGCCGTACCGGACACCCCCGCGGTGCACGCCCGGGTCAACTCGGTCAAGAACCGTGAGCAGTGGCGGCCCTTCGCGGGGGTCACCCGGCCCGACTACGGCGCCCTGCTCTGGGAGCAGCAGGAACATCTGAGCCGCTACATGCTCGGCGCGGCCAGGGCCACCGAGCTGGGGCGCAGCGTGGCCCCCGGGGTCGTGCACGTCGACGGCACCACCCGCCCGCAGGTGCTGCACGGCGACGAGGCACCGGCGGTGGGCGCGGCCCTGGACGGTCTGCGGCGCAGCGGTGTGCCGCCCGTCCTGCTCAACACCTCCTTCAACGACAAGGGCGAACCGGTGGTCAACACCGCGGCCGACGCGGTGCGGGCGTTCCGCTCCATGGACCTGGACTTCCTGGTGCTGGGCGACGAGCTGTACCGCAAACCGAACCGGGCGGGAGGTACGCGCTGATGCCGGCCGGCCGCCAGGATCCGGAGAGGTTCAGGGCGTTCGGGCCGCGCCATATCGACGACATCGCCCGCCGGTTCGGGCTGCCCGGGGACATCACGGAGACCGTGCGCAGGGTGTCGCTCGTGCTGCCGTTCCGGGTCAACGAGTACGTGCTGTCGCACCTCATCGACTGGGAACGGGTACCCGATGACCCCATGTTCCAGCTGACGTTCCCGCAGAGCGGCATGCTGGCCCGCTCCGACGAGGACCAGCTCGCCAAGCTCTCCGGCGACCCCGCGGACAAGCTCCTGCTGCGCGAGGCCGTACGGGAGATCCGCGAGCGGCTCAATCCGCATCCCTCGGGGCAGCAGCAGCTCAACGTGCCGAGCCAGGAGGGCGTCCAGCTCCCCGGTCTCCAGCACAAGTACCGCGAGACGGTGCTCTACTTCCCCGGCCAGGGGCAGACCTGCCACGCCTACTGCACCTACTGCTTCCGCTGGGCGCAGTTCATCGGCGACGCGGACCTGCGCTTCGCCGCGCCGGACCCGTCCGGGCTGATCGCGTACCTGGGCGGCCACCCCGAGGTGCACGACGTGCTGGTCACGGGCGGCGATCCGATGGTGATGTCGACCGAGCGGCTGCGCGGCCACATCGAACCGCTGCTGGGTGTCGAGACGGTCCGTACGGTCCGGATCGGCACCAAGTCCGTGGCCTACTGGCCACAGCGGTATGTCACCGACCCGGACGCCGACGAGGTGCTGCGGCTGTTCGAGCGGGTGGTGGCGTCCGGGCGGCAGCTCGCCGTGATGGCGCACTTCAGCCATCCGCGCGAGCTGGAGAGCGGCCTCGCGCGCCGGGCCCTGGCCCGGATCAGGGCGACCGGCGCCGTCGTCTACTGCCAGGCACCGCTGATCGGGCACGTCAACGACGACGCCCGGGTGTGGAGCGAGCTGTGGCGGGCCGAGCTGGCGGCCGGGGCTGTGCCGTACTACCTGTTCGTGGAGCGGGACACCGGACCGTACGACTACTTCAAGGTGCCGCTCGCCAGGGCGGTGGAGATCTTCACCGATGCGTACCGCACCCTGCCGGGTCTCGCGCGCACGGTGCGCGGGCCCGTGATGTCGGCGACGCCGGGCAAGGTCGTGGTCGACGGTGTGGAGGAGACGCCCGACGGCGCCTTCTTCCGGCTGCGGATGCTCCAGGCGCGCGATCCGGCGCTGGTGGGCAGGCCGTTCCGGGCCCGCTGGTCGCTGGATGCCGCCTGGCTGGACGAGCTGGAGCCCGACCCCGCGACCCCCGCCGACATCGCGGCGGCCGTACGCGGCGGCGCCCCTGAAGGTGCCGGGTCCCCCGGCCCTGCGGGCGCCCGCGCGCACCGGCCGCCGGAGAGGAACCGCACATGACCGCCGTGACCTTCGCACCGCCCTCCCCGAATCTGGCGCTGAACCAGCTGGTCGACCGGCGCAGGGCGCAGGGTGACTCGCTGGTCCACCTCGCGTTCGGCGAGGCGCGGCTGCCGGTGCTGCCGCAGCTCGTCGAGCAGCTGGCCATCGGCGCGTCCCGCTCGGCGTACGGACCGGTGGCGGGCGCCGAAGGCGTACGCGAGTCCGTCGCCGGATACTTCGCGCGCCGCGGGCTGCCCACGGATGCCGACCGGATCGTGGTCGGCCCCGGTAGCAAGCCGCTGCTGATGGCCGTACAGCTCGCCGTCCCCGGCGATGTGCTGCTGCCCCGGCCCGCCTGGAACACCTACGCACCGCAGGCCGCGTACGCGGGCAAGCGGGTCTTCGGGGTGCCGGTCCCCCGGGAGTACGGCGGTGTGCCGGAGCCCGGTGCGCTGCGTGAGACGATCCGCCGGGCCAGGGAGAGCGGCGGCGATCCGCGGCTGCTGGTGCTGACGCTGCCGGACAACCCGACCGGGACGCTCGCCCCGCCTGCGGCGGTCCGTGAGATCTGCGCACTCGCCCGCGCCGATGACCTGCTGATCGTCTCCGACGAGATCTACCGGGACATCGTCCACGACCCGCGGGCCACGCCCTTCCTCAGCCCGGCCGAGGTCGCCCCGGAGCGCACCGTCGTCACCACCGGTCTCTCCAAGACGCTGGGGCTCGGCGGCTGGCGTATAGGCGCCGCGCGGTTCCCGGCGGGCGAGACGGGCGGGCTGCTGCGGGACGCCGTGGTCGCGGCGGCCAGCGAGCTGTGGTCGACGCTCGCCGGGCCGATGCAGCAGGTCGCCGAGTACGCGTTCGCGGAGCCCCCGGAGATCGTGGCAAGGAAGCGGGCCAGTGCCCGGCTGCACGGTGCGGTGGCGCGGGCCGTTCACCGGATCGCGGTCGAGGCGGGCGCCGGATGCCGCCCGCCGGCCGGCGGGTTCTACGTCTACCCGGACTTCGAGCCGCTGCGCGACCGGCTGGCCGCGCACGGGGTCACGGACTCGGCGTCCCTCGCGGCGCGGCTGCTCGACGACTCCGGGATCGTCGTCCTGGGCGGTCATCTGCTCGGCGACCGGCCGGAGGCGCTGAGGTTCAAGGCGGCGACCAGCCTGCTGTACGGCGACGAGCGGCAGCAGGAGGAGGCGCTGCGGGCCGACGCCCCTGAGCGCCTTCCGCACATCGCGGCCGCACTGTCCACCATCGCCGAAGGGTTCGCCCGGCTCACCCGCCCGCCCCGCGGTCCGGTGAGCCGGACCGCACCGGACGTCACACCGAAGGAGTCCCGTTGAAGGAGATCGCCCCCACCCGGGAGTCGTTCCAGGAGATCGCCGCCGCCGCGGACCGGCTCATCGCCGGGCTGGCCGGGCTCCGTGACGAGGACGTCCCGGCGCCCTCCCGGCTGCCCGGCTGGAGCCGCGGCCATGTCCTCAGCCATCTGGCGCGCCAGGCCCCGGCGCTGGAACGGCTGCTGGAGTGGGCGCGTACCGGCGTCGAGACGCCTCAGTACCCGAGCCGCGAGGCCCGCAACGCCGAGATCGAGGCAGGCGTCCACCGTCCGGCCGCGGTCCAGCTGGCCGATGTCCGGGAGAGCGCCGCGCACTTCCAGCACGTGATCGAGACCCTGCCCGCCGCCGCCTGGCAGGCGGCCGTCAGGCCCTTCACCGGTGAACTCTGCACCCCTCGGCGGATTCTGGTGATCCGGCTGCGCGAACTCGAACTGCACCATGTGGACCTGGACATCGGCTACGGCTGGCACGACATCCCCGCATCGGCGCGGGAGATCATCCTGGCCGATGTGCTCGGCTACTACGCCGAGGCCGACGGCGTACCGGACTTCACCCTGCGCGACACCGGAGGCGCCGTGCTCGGCCGGTCCGGCGCGGGCGGCCCGGTCGTCACCGGGTCCCCCGCGGACGCGCTCGCCTGGCTGGCCGGCCGGTCCGGCGGGGCGGGCCTCACGTCCACGGCCGCACTTCCCGTACTCCCGCCGTGGCTCTGACCGGTGGCGGGGGTACGGGGCGCGGGGCCGGTGCGGCGCTACGGAAACCGATGAGTCGAGCAGGGGGAGGCGGAACGGACATGGCGGACACCGGGACATCCGGGCCGGGAATCCAGCAGCACCCCGGTGGACCCGGGCCCTTCGGTTTCGCCGGGGTCCACACCGGGCTGCTGGACTGTGTGCAGGTCAATCTGGCCGTACTGGCGGACCACCACCACGGCGCCGGGACCCATCTGCGGGCCGGGGCCAGGCTGGAGTTCCGTACCTGGGAGCGGGCCGAAGGGCTGCCGACCGTCGAACCCCCGCCGGACGAGCAACTCAGCACACAGCCCGCCCTGTTGGGGCTGGGCATGGTCCGGCGGGAGCGGCTGTCCGGCGCCGGGCTGGCCGCCGCAGTCGCCGACCGCGGCGGTACGCACTATGTGATCGCGGACTCCTTCCGGCTGCCGTGGCTGCCGTACCACCGGCAGGCGCACATGGAGCACAGCTTCCTGCTCACCGCGGGCCCGGACGGCCCGCACATCACGGACGCCTACCGCAGCGAGACGACCTGGGGGCCCGCGACACCAGGCCACTGGGTCCTCTCCGACGCGGAGCTGGCGGACATCGGCCCCGCCGTCGTCGTCGAGTTCGCCGCGGGAGAGCTGCCGCCGCTCGCCGCGCTGCCGCCGGTGCTCACGGCCGACGAGGACGCGGTACGGGAGTACCTCGGCGCGTACGAGAGGTGGCCGGACCGGGCGCGCGCCGTCGAACAGCTCACCGTGGAGACCTGGCTGCTGGCCCGCGGACGCAGGCTGCACGCGAAGTACCGGGAGCTGTTCTCCGGGGGGACGGGTACGAGCGAGGCCGAGGAGGCGCAGCTGCGCGCCTGGGACAAGGTCGTCGAGCAGACGTATCTGGCCCACCGCCGGGTCTCCCGCGGCCGGGCCGAACCGCCGCGGCTCGTGGAGCGCCTGCGCGAGGTGCTCACGGCCGACCTGGAACTCCACGCCGCGCCGTCCGCCGTCCCCGCGGCCCCCGACGAGGCGCTGCGCGGGCGGGTCGCCGCCGTAGCCGGCGCCGTGCTCGGTGTCCCGGAGGGCGAGCTGCTCGCCGGCGCGGCCTTCGACGCGTTCCCGTCGTTCGGTTCGTTCCGGCTGATCGAGATCATCGAGCGGCTGGAGGACGACCTCGGGACGGAGTTCGCCGCCGCCGACCTCGTACCGGAGAACCTCCGCGGGGTCGACGACCTGTGCCGCATCATCCGCTGACCCACCCGTCCTCACCGGCCCACCCACGAGAGGATCCCGCCATGGACCCGCGATTCACCGAACTGCTCAGCCCCTTCCTCAAGAACGCAGGGCCCGACGGGGTCGTCATCACCCCCGAGACGGATCTGCGCAGGCTCGGCGTCGACTCGATGCAAGCCATCGAGCTGCTGTTCTCCGTCGAGGACACCTTTGGGATATCCCTGCCGGACGAGGAGCTCAACGACACGACCTTCGCCACCGCGGGCAGCCTCTGGCGCGTCATCTCCGCGCAGCTGGCCGAAGGATCCGCCGGTCAGGCGGGAGCATGAGTACGGAGCCGTCGGCGGCCGGACCGCTGGATCTGACGGCCGCGCTCGCGGAGGTGGCCGCGGTCGCCGATGAGCACGCGGCGCGCACCGACCGGGAGGCGGAGTTCCCCGTCGAGGCGCTGGACGCCCTGCGCCGCACCGGTCTGCTCGGACTCATGGTGCCCACCGCACACGGCGGGCTCGGCGGCACCGTGGCGGACCTGGTGGTGGCCGCGCGGACGCTGGGACGCAGCGACATGTCTGTGGGCATGATCTTCGCGATGCACTGCCAGCAGGCGGAGGCCATCGTCCGGTACGGCGACCGGGCGCTCCGCGACGAGCTGCTGCCCGGCATCGCCAAGGGCGGGATCTATCTGGCGTCGGTGACGACAGAGGCGGGCAAGGGAGGCCATCTGCTCAGCTCCCAGGCCGGGTTGACGGGCAGTGACGGGCAGCTGGTGATCGACAGATTCGCGCCGGTCGTGACCGGCGGCGGGTACGCGGACGGCTTCCTCATCACCATGCGCAGCCCGGACGCCGTCAGCGACAGCGAGGTGTCGCTGGTGTACGCGCACCGCGGCCAGCTCTCCATCGGCGGCTCCGGGGAGTGGCAGCCGATGGGGATGCGCGCCAGCCACAGCGGCTCGCTCAGGCTCTCCGGGAGCGTACCGGCCCACCAAGTGGTGGGCGAGCACGGCGAGTTCCGCGAGATCGCCGCGCAGATCTTCGGTCCGCTGGCCCATCTGGGCTGGTCAGCGGTGTGGCTCGGGACCGCGGCCGGGGCACTCTCCCGGGTGCTGCGGCTCCTGCGCAGCCCGGCCGGGCGCGCACGCACCGACCTGACGTCGGAACTCCTGCTCACCCGGATCTCCCGGTCCCGGCAGCGCCTGGAGACGGTGCACGCGCTGCTCGTCCGGGCGCTCACGGTGGTGGAGTCGGGCGCGGACCTCTCGGCCCCGGCGCGTCAGCTGCTCCTCAACGCGCTGAAGATCACCGCCGCCGATGAGTGTTACGCGGCGGTGGACGACCTGGTCACCGCGCTCGGGCTGCGGCACGGCTACCTCCAGGACTCCCCCACCCGGCTGGAACGTGCCCTGCGGGATCTGCGTTCGGCCGCGCTGAACTACAGCAACGACAGGCTGCATCTCGCCGACGGCCGGCTGGCGCTCCTGGACCAGGGGGTGAACTTTGCCTGACACACAGCGGCCGCGGCGGCCGGAGCACCCAGGGTGGGGCGCGCTGGACGGGCTGGACGCCGGGGCGAGCGGCGAGCAGGTGTGGGCCGCGCTCGGACGGGGCGGTCTGATCACCCGTGCCTACCGTGACGGTTCCGCCGCTGCGGGCGCCGACATGGAAGGGCTCGGCGGGCTCCTGGCAGCCGTGGACGCCCGCTTCTCGATCGCCGCCACCCTGTCGGTGAGCGTCCAGCTCGCCACCGCGCTGCCGGTACTCGCGGCCGGCGCCTCGCCCGCGGCGCGGTCCGCGCTGGCCCCGGCGCTGGCGGGCCGTACGACGGTCTCCCTCGCGGCCAGCGACGTCACCGCGGGGACGGATCTCACCGCGCTGCGCACCGAGGTGCGGATCGAGGACGACGGACTGGTGGTGACGGGCGGGAAGAACTGGATCGCCAACGCCACCAGCGCCGGTCACCATCTCGTCCTCGCCCGGCACCGACCGGGGCGGCACTTCACCCACTTCACCTGGGTCCTGGTGCCGGCCGGCGCCCCGGGCGTGCGGGTGACCGCCGCCGATTCGGCGCTCTTCGCGGACTCCGGAGCGGGCCATCTCACCTTCGACGGTGTCCGGGTGGGGCGGGACCACGTACTGGGCCGGGTCGGCTTCGGACTGCCGCTCTTCGCCCGCCACATCGCCACCGAGCGGCTGGCCGGTGCGCAGTGGGCCGTGTCGCTGTGCCGCCGCACGCTGCGCGACACCCGGCGCCATCTGTCGGACCGTGCGCACGGGGACGGCACCCTCTGGGACCTGGACGCCGTGCGCCAGCGGTTCGCCGGGTGTCTGCTGCGGCTGCGGGAACTCCAGGCGCTGGTGGCGGAGCACGGGGAGGCCGTGGTCTCCCGGTACGACGCGACGGCCGCCGCCACACTCAAGGCCGCGGCGGGTGCCACGGTCGGCGCGGTGCTGGCCGAGTGCGGGCAGCTGTGGGGCGCGGCCGGTTTCACAACCGGCGGGGTCCAGGAAGTACGCGCCCAGGCAGCGCTGTTCGGCATCGGCGGCGGTGCGAACGAGGTGGTGCTCGGGGTGCTCGCCGACGCCGCCGATGACATCCTCGCCGAGCCCGCCCGGCCGGATGACGTCCTGGCCGAACCTGCCCGGCCGGACGTACCGCGGTGAACACCGTGCTCGATGTGGCCGACCGGGTCTGGGTGACCAGGTCCACCGTGGGCCGTACGCCCCCGAGCACCCACCGGGACGATCTGCGCCGCGCCGCCCTCCTTCCCGAGTGGCGGGCGGCCGAATTCCTCGCCGGGCGCGGGCTGTTGCGTCAGCTCGCTGCCGCCGTCCACCCGGCGGCAGCCGGGGCCGCCATCACCGCGGACGGGCGCGGCAAGCCCCTCGTCGCCGGGCTGCCGGAGGTGGGGGTCAGCGTGTCGCACAGCGGGGGCGCGGTCGCCGCGGGGCTCGCGGTGGGGCGGGCGCTCGGGGTGGATCTCCAGCAGCCCGCGGACTCGGTGTCGGCCCGGTTCGCCCGCCGGATCCTGCACGGCCACGCGGACCGGGTCACCGCGCTGCCGCCCGAGCAGGCGGCCGTCGAGGTCGCCTGGGTGTGGACCGTTCAGGAGGCCTGTGTGAAGGCCGGCGGCGCGGGGGTGGCCGGGCGCCCCTGGACCATCGACGTACGCCCGGGCGCCCGGTCCGGTCGGTGGGGCGCCTACCGGTGGATCAGTCTGCGCGACCGGTCGGACACCCCGTTCAGCTGCGCGTTCTCCGCACACCCCGCGCCGCCCGCACCGGCCGCGGGCGGGACCGGCGGGAGCAGCGGTTACGGCGTGTCCGGCGGGACCAGCACGTGCGGCGGGTCCGGCCGTACCAGCAGTGACGACAGGTCGACGGGACCAGCACTGTGGGCAGGAGGCCCCCGGCCCGTCCCGGCATCCGAGCCCGATCCGCTACCCGACACCGGCACCCACGCCGGCACCGACACCGACAAGGACAGACCGTGAGCATGCCCGCCCAACGGCACACCCTCGACGACTGGTTCGCGGCCTCGGCCGCGGTCCACGGCGACCGTACGGCGCTGGAGACCGGCGACACCGTGCTGACGTACGCCGAACTCTCCCTCCTCGCCGGCCACCTGGCCGCGGCGCTGGTGCGGAGCGGCGGCGGGAGGCCGCCGCGCAGGGTGGGGCTGCTGGCCGCGCGTACCGTCGTCGCCTACGCGGGCTATCTGGCCGTCCAGCGCGTCGGCGCCGCCGCCGTACCGCTCGGTCCCGGGTTCCCCGCCGAGCGCAACGCGATGATCGCGCGCCAGGCCTCACTCGATGTGGTCCTCAGCGACGGGACCTCCCCGCACGCCGGTCAACTGGGTGCGCCCGTCGTCGGTATGACGGACAGCGAGCTCCTCGGGCGCCTCGGCTCCCAGGCCCCGGAGCCCTCAGCCGCCGGAGCGGGCAGCCCGGACGACCTGGCGTACATCATGTTCACCTCCGGGTCGACCGGGGTGCCCAAGGGCGTCCCCGTCCAGCAGCGGAACATCTGCGCCTATCTCGCCCACGCCGTACCGCGCCTCGCGGCGGGCCCCGGCGACCGCTGCTCGCAGACCTTCGAGCTGACCTTCGATCCCTCCGTCTTCGACATGTACACCGCGTGGGGCAGCGGCGCCGCCCTGGTCGTACCGGCCCGCGCCGACCTGTTGTCCCCGGTCCGCTTCGTCAACCGGCACGCCCTCACGCACTGGAACTCCGTACCATCGGTGATCTCGCTCGCCGAGCGGCTGCGTGCGCTGGAACCGGGAAGCATGCCGACACTGCGGGCCAGCATGTTCTGCGGAGAGCCGCTGACGCTCCCGCAGGCGCGGGCGTGGCAGCGCGCCGCCCCGGGCAGCTCCCTGGAGAACGCGTACGGTCCGACCGAACTGACCGTCACCTGCACCGGCTACCGGCTGCCCGCCGACCCGGAGCACTGGCCCGCCCCCGCCAACGGCACGGTGCCGATCGGCACTCTCCATCCCGGTATGGAACACCGCCTGTTCCAGAGCGAGTTGTGCGTACGCGGTCCGCAGCGCTTTCCCGGCTATCTCGACCCGGAGAACAACACCGGCCGGTTCCTCGCACCCGACGGAGCCCCCTACGACCCGGCCACCGCACTGACCGGCGCCCACTGGTACCGCACCGGCGACCGCGTCGCCCTGCTGCCGCCCGATGAGCCCGCCGGCTCGCGCGATCTGCCCCTCGTGCACATCGGGCGGACCGACCAGCAGGTCCAGGTGCACGGGTACCGGGTCGAACTGGGTGAGGTGGAGGCGGCGCTGCGCAGCCGGCCCGGCGTCGGCGACGTGGCGGCCGTCGCTCTGGCCACCCGGGCGGGCACCGAGATCGCGGCGGCCTACACGGGGGCCGCGGGCAGTGAGAACGACCTCCGCCTGGCGCTCCGCGACCGGCTCCCCGGCTATATGGTGCCCGCCGTCCTCACCCGGCTGGACGCCCTGCCGCTGAATGGCAACGGCAAGATCGACCGTACGGCGCTCAGCGCCGCCCTGGGTGCGGAGCCGGGTGCGAGCAGCTGACCGGCCGGGACCGGCCGGGCTGCCTGGCTGCCTGGCTGCCGGGCTGCCGGGCTGCCGGGCTGCCGGGCTGCCGGGACAGAAGCTAGCTGTGCTGCGCCGGTACGAGCACGGTGCGGCGGCCGGGTTCGGCGGTCGCCGTCCAGGCTTCCTCGACCTCGGAGAGCGGCACGGCGACCGCCGCGACCGTGAGTGTGCCCGCCGCGAGTTCCCCGAGCAGGGACGGCAGTTCGGCGACGATCCCGGCGGCGGTGAGGGATCCCTGGCCGCTGCCCATGATCCGCAGATTGGCCGCGCGCAGCACGAAGGAGGGCAGCGTGATGTCCGGCCCCGCCATGGAGCCGATCTGGATCCAGTCCAGCGGGGCGCTGCGTTCGGCGCGCCGGGTGAGCAGGGCGGGAATCGCCCGTTCCGTAGGGGCTCCCCAGGTGTAGTCGATCACGACGTCGACATCGGCCGCGGCCTCGCCCAGCCGGTGGGCGGCCTGTTCCGGGTCGCCGGCCAGCGAGACCACATCAGTGGCTCCGAGGCCGCCGAGCAGGCCGAGGCGCTGCGGGTCGCGTCCGGCGGCGACGACGCGGTCCGCGCCGAGGTGGCGGGCGATCTGCACGGCCATCTGTCCGGCGTTGCCGGTCGCGCCCAGCACCAGCACACTCTGGCCCGGCTGGAAGGCGACCCGGCGGCGCAGCGCCACCCAGGAGGACATCGCGGGGTTCATCGCGGCGGCGACGGTCACCGGATCGGCGTTCTCCGGCAGCGGCACCGAGCGGCGCGGATCGACCAGCGCCTGCTCGGCCATGGTGCCCGGGACGGCGTCGTCGGCCACGAAGTACACGCGTCGCCCGTCGGGGAGCCTCCCGACCCCGTCGACACCGGGGATCAGCGGCAGGCGCCCGTCGCTGGTGTAGTGGGTGCCGTTGGCGCCGGAGCGGACGCGGGGGTGGAGACCGGCAGCGAGCACATCCACCAGGACGTGCCCCTCGGTCGCCTGCGGCGTGGCGAACTCCTCGTAACGGGGCGGACGGTCGAACGATCGGACTACGGCGGCTCGCATGGACGGCTCCGGATGAGCGAGAGATTTAGTACGTGACCAAAACCAAATTAATTTGTGCCACGTACTATGTCAACTATGATCAGGACATGACTGACGCCACGACGGGCGGGAGCACGCCCGGCCCTCCCTCAGCCCGCACACCGGGGACCACCGACCTGGGAATCGTCGACAGCCTGGTTCAGCTCTCCTTCGCGGTGCAGGCCGCGCTGGCGGCCGTCGCGGCCGAACGCGGGCTCTCCGTCATCCAGTTGCGCCTCTTCGGTGTGCTCCGCGACCGCACCCCCGGCATGCAGGAGCTGGCCGGGTATCTGGGCCTGGACAAGTCCAGCATGACCGGCCTGGTCGACCGGGCCGAGCGCCGCGGCCTGGTCCGACGTACCCCCGCGCCGCACGACGGACGCGCCGTCCAGGTCTCCCTGACCGAAGAGGGCCACGAACTGGCCCGTGAGAGCACCGCCGACGCCGGCCGGCGGATCCGGGCCCTCGCCGCGCACCTCGACGACGCCCGGCGCGCCGAGCTGTCGTTGCTGGCGAGCGCGGTGGTGACCGGACGTATCGGGGGTCACAGCGGGACGGCGGAATGAGCGGAGGCTGTCCCCGGTTGAGCACGACGGCACGCCCGTGCCAGTTCCGGTCAGCCCTTTCACCGAGGAGCCCGCAAAGTGACCACCACCGCCTCCACCGACCGCGCGGCACAGATCCTGTCCCGGCCCGTCGTACTGAACGGACTGACCGTTCCGAACCGGATCGCGATGGCGCCCATGACCCGGCAGTTCTCGCCGGGCGGCATCCCTGGTGAGGACGTGGTCTCGTACTACGCGCGCCGGGCCGCCGCGGGCGTCGGCCTGATCGTCACCGAAGGCACCTACGTCGGCCACCCGTCGGCCGGGGAGAGCGACCGCGTACCGCGCTTCCACGGCGAGGACCAGCTCGCGGGCTGGGCGAAGGTCGTGGGGGCCGTGCACGCGGCGGGCGGCACGATCGTGCCCCAGCTGTGGCACATCGGCATGGCCCGTACCGCCGGAAAGCCCCCGTACCCCGACGCCCCCGCCATGGGCCCCTCCGGCCTCCGCCTCCCGGAGGGCACCGGCGAGAACGGCAAGGCGATGACCCAGCGGGACCTGGACGACGTGATCGCCGCGTTCGCCGAGGCAGCGGCCACCGCCGAGCGCATCGGCTTCGACGGGGTCGAACTGCACGGCGCCCACGGCTACCTCATCGACCAGTTCCTGTGGGAGGGGACGAACCGGCGGACCGACGCGTACGGCGGTGACGCGGTGGCCCGTACCAGGTTCGCCGCGGAGATCGTGGCCGCGGTGCGCGCAGCGGTCTCGCCGTCGTTCCCGGTCATCTTCCGCTTCTCGCAGTGGAAGATGCAGTCGTACGAGGCGAGGCTCGCCGGGACCCCCGATGAGCTGGATGCCCTGCTGAGCCCGTTGTCCGGAGCCGGGGTCGACGCCTTCCACGCCTCCACCCGCCGCTACTGGGAGCCCGAGTTCGACGGCTCCGGCCTGAACCTGGCGGGCTGGACGAGGAAGCTCAGCGGCAAGCCGGTCATCACCGTCGGGTCGGTCGGCCTGGACAGTGAGTTCTCCGGCGCATTCCGCGGCGAGGGCTCGCAGGTCAAGAGCATCGACAACCTGCTCGACCGGCTGGAGCGCGACGAGTTCGACATGGTCGCCGTGGGCCGTGCGCTGCTGCACGACCCCGAGTGGGCGGCCAAGGTCCTGGCAGGTCGGCTCGACGAGCTGGCCGCTTACGACCCGGCGGCGCTGTCCACGCTCAGCTGACCGGGGGCGGGGCGCCGGGCCGGTCCGCGCGGTGCGGCGCCCGGCGATGACCTCGGCGCCGGGGTCCACGGCGACGGTCCCCCCGCGGTGGACGAGATCCGGGCGGCGGCCCCTGGTGCGGCGCCGCCGCCCGGGGGCCGCCCGCACCCCCGACTCGCCGCACTGGTAGGTTCTCCGCCACACACAAAGCACAGACACAAAGCACAGACACACCGAGATCGTCGGCCTCGACGATCCCCGGAAGCGCCCCTCCCACGCACCAGCGTGAGAGGGGCTGCTGTGATTTCGGCGGGTATCCGCCGAAGCCGCGGCCGCGCCGGGGAGCGAGGACGACGATCTTTTTCGTTCCCCGACCGGTCACGCCCACGGAAGGCTTGGAGCCTTGGACATCAACGGATTCCCGCGCCAGTTCGCCAGGACCCGCCGCTTCACTCTCGGTACCCCCCGGCAGTTCACCGTCTCCCCCGACGGCGAGCGGGTGCTGTTCCTCCGGTCCGCGACCGGCACCGACCCCCGCGTCCTGCTCTGGATGCACGAGCACGGACAGGAGCGTCTCCTCGCCGGCCACCGGTCACCGTCGGCGGGCGTGACCGCCTACGCGGCCGACCGGGACGCCCGGCTCGTCGCCTACGCCGTGGACGGCCGGCTCTGGACCGTCCGCGCGGAGTCCGCCCCTGACGACCGCGCAACCCGCGCCCCGGACGGCCCGCGACACGGCGCGGCCGGCGCCCCGCAACACAGCCCCACCACCGGCATCCCGCGCCACATCCGCACCCCCGGTCCCGTGACCGACCCCCGGCCCTCGCCGGACGGCACCCTGATCGCGTACGTCACCGGGGGCGCCCTCCATGTCGTACGGACGGACGGGACCGGTGACCGGCTGCTCGCCGCGCCCGAGGGCCCCGATGTCACCTACGGTCTCGCCGACTACTGCGCCAACGCCTCCATCGGCAGGTCGCGCGGGTACTGGTGGTCCCCGGACAGCGACGCGCTGCTCGTCGCCCGGGTCGACACCTCGATGGTGCGGCGCCGCTGGATCGCCGACGCCGCCGACCCGGAGCAGCCCCCCGTCGCCATCCGCTACCCCGCGGCCGGTACGCCCAACGCCGAGACCTCGCTCTACGTGATCACGGCCGGGGGCGACCGTACCCCCCTCGCACTCCCCCGCTCCGCGCCCGGAGGACAGACACCCCCCGGTGTCTGGGACGCCCCCGCCTTCGAGTACCTGGTCTCGGCGTCCTGGGAGAACACCGGCCCCGTCGCCGTCCTCCAGACCCGTGACCAGCGCACGGTGTGGGTGGTCGCGGCCGACCCGGCGGGCGGCCCGTACGAGGTGGTCTCGCGGACGTCCGACGACAGGTGGGTGGCCTTCCGGCCCGGCACACCGCTCCACACCCCGGCGGGCGTCCGGGTACTGCCCGCGGTCCGTGGCGATGTACGCGGGATCCGGATCGGGGACGTCCGCAGCCCGGACGGCCTGTATGTGCGCGAGGTGCTGGGGTCGGTGGGCGAACGGGTCTTCTTCACCGCGAGCGAGGAGCCGACGGAGGTCCATGTCTGGTCGTACGAGCGAGGGCCCGGGTTCGCCAGACTGACCCAGGGACCAGGGGTGCACACAGCCGCGGCGGGCGGCCCCACGCTGGTCGTCGACAGCAGGACGGACGACGGTCAGTCGGTGACGGTGCGCCGGGCCGGACGCCCGGACGGACGGATCGCGGTACTCACCGAGAAGCCGCTGGTCACCCCGGCGCACATCCATCTCACCCTCGGCGCACGCGAGTTGCGCACCCGGCTGCATCTGCCCTCCTGGTACGAGCCCGGACAGGAACGGCTGCCGATTCTGCTCAGCCCGTACGCCGGACCCGGTATGCAGGTGGTGACCAGAGGGCGGGCCTGGTACACGGCCGTCTGCCAGTGGTACGCCGAGCACGGCTTCGCCGTACTGGCCACGGACGGACGCGGCACCCCCGGCCGCGGCATCGCCTGGGAGCACGCCATCGACGGCGACCGGCTGGGGCCCGTGCTCGACGACCAGATCGACGCCCTGCACGCGGCAGCGGAGCGGTACGACGCCCTGGACCTCGGACGCGTGGCGATCCGCGGCTGGTCGTACAGCGGCTATCTCGCCGCGGGGGCCGTGCTGCACCGCCCCGATGTGTTCCATGCGGCGGTCGCGGGCGCCGCACCCGCCGACCGTCGGCTCTACGACACCTACTGGGAGGAGCGCTTCCTCGGCCACCCGGACATCCTGCCCGAGGGGTACGAACGGTCCTCGCTGCTCCCCCACGCGCACCGGCTCGCCCGGCCACTGCTGCTGGTGCACGGACTGGCCGACGACAACGTCGCGCCCGCGCATACGCTGCGCCTGTCGGCCGCACTGCTCGCCGCCGGACGCCCGCACAGCGTGCTGCCACTGTGCGGCACGGGACACCTCGTACACAGCGAGGGCGTGGCGGACCGGCTGCTGCTCCTCGAACTCGACTTCCTCAAGGGGGCGTTGGAGCAGCGCGCGGTGGGGAGCTGATCACCCGCCCACCGGGTCGCCCGCCGGGTCGCCCGCCGGGCCCCCGGACGCCTTCCAGCTCGCGAGTACGTCGTCGGCCGTGGTGACGGTCGCGACGAGCGCCAGGGTGTTGCGGATCATCGCGGGGGTGTAGTCGGCGGGCACCCCCGCGATGGCGTCCGCCGGGACCACCACCGTGTATCCGAGGTTGACGGCGTCGAAGACCGCGTTGGGGATCGCGACATTGGCCGAGACACCGGTGACGACCAGCGTGCGGCAGCCCAGGTTGCGCAGCAGCGCGTCGACGTCCGTACCCGCGAGGGGGGAGAGGCCGTGCAGCCTCCGTACCACCAGGTCCTCGTCCGCCACCTCGATCGGCGCGGCCACCGTGACCGCCTTCGAGCCCGTGTGCTGCTGTACGGGCAGTCGGCCGGCCGCCCGGAAGAGCCGGGCGTTGTGGCTGGCGCCCCGCCCGTCGGGGCGCCGTTCCGCCACCGCGTGCACCACCTGCACCCCTGCTTCATGGGCGCGGGTGACCAGTTGGGCGACGCGCCCCAGGGCACCCGACGAGCGGGCTTCGGCGGCCAGTTCGGGCAGGGCGCCGTCCGCGCCGACCACCCCCTCCTGGCACTCCACGGTGAGCAGGACCGCCGTGGCGGGATCGAGCTGCTGCGCAAGCTGTTCGGACGACACCATCGGCCCTCACCTCTCGGGGAACCGGGTCCTGCGGACAGGACCGGGGCGCGCGAGGCTAACGCCCATTGCGTCATGAGGGAAGAGACTCCATGATTTCTGACACATAGTCAGGAACAGCCGTGACGGCGGGAGAAGCCCCATGACCGACACCCAGCGCCGAGGCCGCAGGATCATGATGACGGAGCCGGAGCGCGACACCTTCCTCAGCGGGCAGCGCACCTGCCGGGTGGCGACGGTATCGGCGGACGGCCGTCCGCACGTCGGCGCCCTCTGGTTCCTCTGGGACGGCACGTCGCTCTGGCTCTACTCACTGACCCGCAGCCGCCGCTGGTCCCAGCTGACCGGGGACCCGCGGCTGGCCGTGGTGGTCGACGACGGCGAGGAGTACGGCGAGCTGCGCGGCGTGGAGCTCTCGGGCAACGCGGTCATGGTCGGGGAGGCACCCCGCACGGGAGAACCCTGCCCCGAACTCGACGCCCCCGAGAAGCTGTTCGCGCGCAAGAACTTCGGGATGGACCTCATGCCGTACGACGGCCGCCACGCCTGGCTGCGGCTGACCCCGGACTCCATCGTCTCCTGGGACTTCCGCAAACTCGGCTGACCGTCGGGCCCCATCGCCTCCCGGGTCCTCCGCCGACCCGGGAGGCGATGGAGTCCGACGCCGGGCCGTCCGGCCCCTCAACCCTCACTCGGACCGGCCCCTCCCTCAGACCGGGCCCTCCCACAGATCGGCCCCCTCCCCCCCCCCGGACCGGACGGCCCCTCAGACCGGGCCCGCGCCGTCGAGCACCGCACCGGCCGCGTGCAGCGCGTCGACCGCCGCCCGGATGGAGGGCCGCCGGTCGGCGTCGGCGCGCCAGATCGCGTACACATGGCGTCGCAGCGCTTCCCGTACGGTGACGACCCGCACACCGTCGGGGACCGGCCCCCGGCCAAGCCGTGGCGCGACCCCGACCCCGAGCCCTGCGGCGATCAGCGCCATCTGGGTGGGGTGTTCGCCCGCGACATGCGAGATACGCGGCTCGAACCCCTTGCCCCCGAGCGTGAACATCAGCCACTCACGGCAGAACTCGCCCTCCGGCCAGGTGATCCACTCGTCCTGGGCGAACGCCTCCAGCCCGACATCGGCGGCCCCGGCCAGCGGATGGTCCGCGGACACCGCGATGTCCGCGATGTCGTCGAAGAGGGCGCGCTTGGCCATCCCCTCGGGCATCGCCGTGGGCTTGTTGTACCAGTCGAGCACCACGGCCACATCGAGGTCACCGCGGAGCACCCCCCGTACCCCGTCCTCGCCCTCCAGCTCCTGGGAGCAGACCGCCAGTTGGGGGTGGGCCTCGCGAAGCCCCGCGAGGACTCCGGGGAGCAGACCGCGGGCCGCGGTGGGGAAGGCGGAGATCCGCAGCTCGCCGACCACCCGGCCGCGCTGCGCCTCCAGATCGGACTGGGCCAGCTCCACCTGGGAGAGGATCCGGGCCGCGTGGTCGGCGAGGAGCCGCCCGGCGTCCGTGAGCCGGACGCCCCGGCCGTTCTTGGCGAGCAGCGGCTGCCCGGCCTCCCGCTCCAGCTTGGCCAGCTGCTGGGAGACGGCCGATGTGGTCACATGCAGCCCGTCGGCCGCCCCGCTCACCGAACCGTGCCGGGCCACCGCGTCGAGGATGCGCAGACGCTCCAGATTCAACATGTAAGCGATTCTAAGGCAACCACTCCACGTAATCTCGCTTGTGCTACGAGATGAGCCCGTCCACAGTGGCACGTATGAGCACCGCGACTCCCGCCAGGACCGTGTCAGCACCGGTCATCGCACCGCCGCCCACCGCCCGCCGCCCCGCTGTCGACTGGCGCATCCGCTTCGTCCTGCTCTCGCTCATCTGGGGTTTCAGCTTTCTGCTGATCAAGGTGGGCACCGGAGGGTACGCCCCGTTCCAGGTCACCTTCGGCCGCCTCTTCTTCGGGACCGCCGTACTGGCCGCGGCCATCGCCTTCCGGCGGGAGCGGCTGCCGCGCGGGGCACGGACCTGGGCCCATCTCTCGGTCGCCGCACTGCTGTTGAACGCGGCGCCGTTCTCCCTCTTCGCCTACGCCGAGCAGACCATCCCTTCGACGCTCGCCGGGATCTGCAACGCCACCTCACCGCTGTGGGGCATGGCGCTCTCCCTGGTCGCGCTCTCCGAGGACCGCCCCACCCGTCGCAGAGTCGCCGGTCTGGGGCTCGGGTTCCTGGGGGTCCTGACCGTGCTGGGCGTCTGGCAGGGGTTCTCGGGGCTGGACCTCACCGGCACCGCGATGGCCCTGCTGGCCTCCCTGTGCTACCCGGTCGGCTGGATCTACGTACGGCGGACCCTGGCGGGCACCGGCGGCTCGCATCTCGCGATCACCGGTTCGCAACTGCTGGTGGCGACGGTCGAACTGGCCCTGGTCACACCGCTGTTCACCCAGCTGCCCACCTCCTTTCCGGTGGCCCCACTGCTCGCCGTCGCGGCACTCGGCGCACTCGGCACCGGGGTCGCCCTGCTGCTGCAGTACGGCCTTGTGGCCGAGGTCGGCCCGACCACGGCCCAGATGGTCACGTACTTCATCCCGGTGATCGCCACCGCGGCGGGCGTGGCGCTGCTGGGCGAGACGATCGGCTGGAACACCCCGGTCGGCGCGGTGATCGTCCTGGCCGGCGCCGCCCTCACCCAGAGCAGACCGCGGCGCCGCCGGCGAGATGGCACGCCCGAGACCGCGGGGACCGGCCCGACAGCGGGGGCGAGCGCGGCGACGGCAGCAGTCGGCGGCAGCGGCAGCCGTCAGTCGTAGCGCCTGCCGGGCGCGGGCCCGGCAGCCGACGCGACGGCGTCGGCGACCGGGCCGATGTCGTCCGGGCCCAGCTGCGAGACCGTGAGGCGCACACCGGGCGGCGCGGCCATCCGGAAACGGGCGCCGGGGGCGACGGCCCAGCCGGAGTGCAGCAGCCGCGCCACCACCCCGGTCTCGTCCGGCACCGGCACCCACACGTTCATCCCGCTGCGGCCGCAGGCGTCGAGCCCCCGCCCGGCCAGCGCCTCGATCAGCGCGTCCCGGCGCCTCCCGTACGACAGCGAGACCGCCGGGACATCGACGGCGCCCGAGGTCCACAGCTCGACGACCGCGCTCTGCAGCAGATGGCTGACCCAGCCGGGGCCGAGCCGCTGACGGCCCAGTACCCGGTCCATGGTGATCGTGTCGCCGGTCAGCACGGCGAGCCGCAGATCGGGCCCGTACGCCTTGGAGACCGACCGCACGAAGGCCCAGTGATCTGTGGCCCCGGCCAGCGGACTCAGCGGCAGATCGGCGATCCCGTGTCCGTGGTCGTCCTCGATGAGCAGGACGCCCGGATGGTCCCGCAGCAGGGTCCGCAGCGCATCGGCGCGCGCCGGACTCACCGCCGCGCCCGTGGGGTTCTGCGCGCGGGCGGTCACCACGAGCGCGCGGGCCCCTTCGCGCAGCGCCCGCTCCGCCTCCCCCGGGAGCGGCCCCTCGCTGTCGACCCCCATCGGCACCGGGCGCAGCCCGAGCGCGGGAACGAGATCGAGCAGGGCGCCCCAGCCCGGGTCCTCGATGGCGACGGAGTCACCGGGCCTGAGGTGCGCGGCGAGCACCCGCTCGATCCCGTCGAGCGAACCGGACAGCACCGCGAGCGGCCCCTGCGGCACGCCGTCGGCGCCGAGGGCGGCGCGCGCCAGCCGTTCGAGCCCGGGGTCGACGCCCGCCTCCCCGTACAGCACGGCCCGCTCGTCACTGCGCGCGGCGGCCGCGGCCAGCGCTCCGGCGAGCGGGGGCAGCAGCGCGCGGTCCGGGTTGCCCGATGCGAGGTCACGCACCCCGGCCGGGATGTCGGCCCGGATGGACTCCCGCGCCGTACTGGCCGGCCGGGGGCGCACCCGGCTTCCCCTGCGGCCCGCCGTCGCGATCACCCCGCGGTCCCGGAGCGTCCGGTAGGCGGCGCCGACCGTATTCGGATTCACCCCCAGCTGATCCGCCAACTCCCTTAGTGGTGGCAGTAGTTGCCCTGGAGCTAGCACACCGGAGCCGACCGCGCGCTCCACGCTCGCCGCGATCTCCGTTGCACGCCTGCCTTCGATCCCATACTCTCCTAGCACAAAGAAGATTATGCACTAGCGCAATGGAGAACGCAATGTCCGATACCCCTCCGGCCGCTTCCCGGCAGCAGGACGCGCCCTATGTGCCGACCGCCCGTACGGTCCCCACCCGTTCCCGGGAGCGGGCCTCGTACGACCGTGAACTGGTGCACTCCGTGCTGGACGAGGGATACGTCTGCCACCTCGGGTTCCTCCGCGACGGCGCGCCCGTCGTACTGCCGACGCTGTACGCCCGGGTGGGCGAGCGCCTCTACGTCCACGGCTCGACGGGCTCCCGTCCGCTGCGGGCGGCGGGCCAGGCGGACCCCGGCATCGCGGTCTGTCTGACGGTCACACATGTCGACGGTCTGGTCCTGGCCCGGTCCGCCTTCCACCACTCGATCAACTACCGCTCCGTGGTGGTCCACGGCACGGCCCGCCAGGTCACCGACGCCGACGAGCGGCGCACCGCTCTCGACGCGATCGTCGAGCAGGCCGTGCCGGGCCGGTCGCACGACTCGCGCCCCGCCGACGCCAAGGAGCTGGCGGCCACCGCCGTGATCCGCCTGGACCTGGAGGAGCTGTCCGTCAAGACGCGCACCGGCGGCCCCAACGACGAGCCCGAGGACCTCGCCCTCCCGTACTGGTCGGGTGTCGTGCCGGTGAGCCGCGGATACGGCACCCCGGTCCGGTCGGACGACCTCGACCCGTCGGTCGCCCTGCCGGACTACCTCGCCCGCCTCTGAACCGCGCGAGCGAGGCACATCGCCGAGCACCGGCCGGAGCCGGCTCAGGCCGGTACCGGCCTGCGGCGCGCGGCTGCCGCCCGCATCTCCCCGTACGCGAGACCGACGACGGCCGCGAGAAGCAGCAGGGTGCCGAGGACCGTGCCCGGGGTGAGCCGCTCCCCGAGCAGGGCCACGGCGATGACCGCGGCGCTCACCGGTTCAAGCAGCATGATCACCGAGACCGTGGCCGAGCGGACCACCGCGGCACCGGTGAAGTACAGCGCGTAGGCGAGTGCGGTGGGCACCGCGGCGACATAGGCCAGCAGGCCCGCCACCCTGGCCGGTTCGACGGTGTGCGGGAGGAGCCCCTCCGCCACGGCGAGCGGCAGCAGGACGACGGTTCCCAGAGCGAGGGACCAGGCCGTGGTGGAGAGCGGGTCGCCGCCCCCGCTGCGGCCGAGCCACAGGGTCAGCAGGGTCATCGCCGCGTACCCGGCGGCGGAGAGCAGCGCCCAGCCGACCCCGGCGGGGTGCACGGCTCCGCCGCCGCTGCCCAGGACCAGCACCACGAGTCCGCCGAGCGCACCCGCGACGGCGGTGACCCCGCCCCCGCCCAGCCGCTCACCCATGGTCAGCCGGGCACCGACGGCGATGAGCACGGGCCCGGCGCCCAGGGTCACGACGGTGGCCACGGCGAGCCCGGTGAGCTGGACAGCGGCGAAATAGGCGACCTGGAAGAGCGTGAACGCCACCCCGGTCGCGACGGTGCGCAGCACCAGCCGGGCGCGCGGCTCGGCGGGCCGGGACGTCCGGTGCGGGCGGCGGCGCACGGCCCGCACGGCGAGCAGCAGCACCAGACCGCCGGCGCACCGCCAGAAGGTGAGCGAGACGGGCCCGAGATCACTGGCCCCGTAGAGCAGCGAGGCCGAGGCCCCGGCGGTACCCCAGGCCACTCCGGCCACGGACAGATACAGGAGACTCCGGCGGACGGACAGCCCGGCGTCGGAGTGCGGCACATGCGTCACGTACTTCTCCATGAGGAAGACGGGGAAAGGCGGTCGCTGAACTCCGTGCGCGGGCAGCGACGAGCCGCTCGGGGGACACCCGAGCCCGGTCTCCGTCAGAGGATGCGGCCGCCCGCGCTACGCGGCGGGGGGCGGCAGTACGGTGAGATGCATGGGCCAAACCCTAACGGACGGCGCTACGTTGCGCTCCGGCCGGCCGGTGACTCCGCCACCACCGCGGCCGGTGCGCCCGCCACCGGACCCGAAGGGGGCTTCGGCGCCGACGACTGGGCGACGAACGCGCCGAGCAGCACCACGGTCCCGCCCGCGATCTGCGGCGCGGCGAGGTGCTCCCCGAGCAGCACCCAGGCGAGCACGGTCGCGATGACCGCTTCGAGACAGGCGACCACCCCGGCCACCTGCGGGGAGAGCCTGCGGACCGAGACCACCCCGGAGACATAGGCGACGACGGTGGCGACCAGGACGATCCAGCCGAGCAGCAGCCAGGCGGGCACCGTGGCTCCGTTCATCTGCGCCTGCCCGGCGAGCAGGGACCAGTCCATCCGCCACGGACGGGCCACCGTCGTCAGCAGGGCGGTTCCGACGAGCAGTCCGTACGCGATGACCCCCAGCGGGTCGGCGCCGCCATCACCGTCGCCGCCGTGGTCCGACAGGACGAAGTAACCGACCTGGCAGCAGGCGGCGCCGAGCGCGAGCAGCAGTCCGAGTGCGTCGAAGCCCAGCCCGGACCAGATCTCGACCACACAGGCGAGCCCGCCGGCCGCGAGCACCACCCCCACGGCGGCGGCCCGGGTCACCGGTCTGCGCTGCACGAAGCGGACCCAGCCCAGGACGAGCGCGGGCGCCAGGTACTCGACGAGCAGGGCCACGCCGACGGGGATACGGGAGAGGGCCGCGAAGTAGCACGCCTGGACGCCCGCGACGGCGAGCAGCCCGAAGCCGATGAGCAGCGCGGGCCTGCGCCGTACGAGATCCCGGTGGCGCCAGGCGACCGGCAGCATCACCAGGGCCGCTCCGGCCACCCGGAGCCAGACCACGTGCAGCGGGTCGAGCCCCGCCTCGATCAGCGGCTTGGCCGCGACACCCGACCCGCCGAACGCGAAGGCCGACACCAGGGCGAGCCCCAGGCCGACGCTCTTCCCCCGAGTCCCCCGAGACGCACGCATCGGCACATCATGGCAGGTGCCGTCAGGAGCGTCATCACCGACGGGCCTGGCGGGTACCGCCCTCCAGGCGCTCCGCGAGGAGTTCCGCGTCCACCCCGGCGCGGCCCAGCACCTCCACGGCGCGGCACTCGCGGTCGCGGGCGAGCGCGGCCAGCAGATCGAGCCCGCTCGCCCGCCGGTTCCCGCGCCCCTCCGCCCTCTCCAGGGCGCCCTCCATGGCCGCGACAGCCGCGGGCGACCAGCCGGTCACCCCGGGCTCGGCCACCACGGGGACGGCCCCCGAGTCCTCCACCGATCCCTGCCAGCGCAGCCCGTAGCCGATGCTGCGCTGGACGAGATAGCCGAGCACCTTGGCCACCTGCGGGCCGTCGTCGAAGGCGGCCCGCACCTCGGGGTCGGTCTCGATCACCGAGTGCAGCAGATGGGCCGTATCGATCTGGCGATCGCCGTCACGCAGCGCACGCCGGCGTGCGCCTGCCACAACCGTCGCCAGTTCCACGGTCAGCCCGGCTTCGATGTCGGCTCGGGACGGGGCGGGCTGGTCGTTCGGACGGGTAGGGCTATGCACGTCTCCCAGCTCATCAGCCATCTACGCCCCGAACATCCCCGCCGGGGAGCATTTACCCGTCCCACGCAAGTTGGGCACACCCACCCGGACCCTCCTCCTTACGGATGAGACGGCGACGGCCCGCACCCGCCCACCACCAAGGGGGCGCACGCCCCCTCCGTACCGGACCCCGCATACCTGACGGTTCATCAGTATTGAATGTTCCGGAGCCAGGAGCTACGTTCCGCGACATCACAACCCGACAAGAAGGGGTGGTCGCATGGCCGAAGTCAGCGCCGAGGCTCGGATCGAAGCACCGGCCGAGAAGGTCTGGTCCCAGCTGACCGACTTCAGCGCGTACGGCGAGTGGAACGCGACCCACACCAGCTTCCCCAAGGGCGGCCCGGCCACGCTCGCCGTGGGGTCCACCTACGAGGAGAACATGAAGCTGATGGGCTTCCCGGCGGAGGTGAACTGGACCGTCGACGAGCTGACACCGGAAGCCCTGCTGGTCACCCGCGGGAAGGGACCGATGGGCGTCAGCCTCGCGATGCGCTACTCACTCACCCCGGACGGCGACGCCACGGTGGTCCGCATCGACGGCGAGTTCACGGGAGCCGCCGTGTCCCTGATGGCCGGCAAACTCAAGGACTCGGCGACCGCCGCACTCCAGGAGTCGGTGCGCAGACTCGCGGGCCTGGTGACCTGAGCCAGACCGGCCCCGTACGACCGCGGCGCCCCCACGCGTATCCGTGGGGGCGCCACTCCGGCCGCAGGGATGTCTTCAGTCCTCATCGGCCAGAATCAGATAGAGCTTCTTCCGGGATTCACCGATCACGGCCATGGCCTTCTTGCGCTGCTCCGGGGTACCGGTCCGCCAGACCTGGCCGAACGCCTCCATCAGACCGAACCCGGCCTGCCGGATCTCGTTCACCGTCTCCCAGTCACCGCCCCGCCCGGCCTCCTCCCAGGGCGCATCCGGCCCCTCGTCGGCGGCCGTACGTCCGGGCTCGGTGAGCGTGAACAGCTTTTTGCCGCCCTCGCTCTCGCTGACGATAAGACCCTCGTCCTCCAGCAGCTGAAGGGTCGGATAGACCGAGCCGGGGCTGGGACGCCAGGCCCCGCCGCTGCGCTCGCCGATCTCCTGGATCATCTCGTAGCCGTGCATCGGGCGGTCCTTGAGCAGCGCCAGAATCGACGCACGCACATCACCGCGGCGCGCCCTCCCCCGGGGTCCGCCCCTCCCGCCGCGCCCACCGAACGGCCCGCCGAAGGGCGGCCCGAACGGCCCGAAGGCACCTCGGCGCTCCTCGAAGTCACCACCGCCGTGACGGCCGGGGCCGCCGTGTCCATGTCCGTGTCCAGCTCCATGGGAACGCATCGCGCTCACTTCCTTCCATCGTTGATCTGTCGCGATGCGTCAACGATATATCGGTACTGTTCGTTTGGCAAACACCTGCGCCGTGATGGTGGATGACCTGTGCCAGTGAGCGTTGATCGATTGCCACTGAAGGACGATCGACGGCTACCTGTGTCAGTGAAGGATGACGACTTGCAGATTCGTGTCAGCCAAGGACAACCGTTGGTGGTTCTGTCGTTTCGCACTGGCAGGTCTCGTTAGGATCTCCTGATCATGGACGTGAGGATGGGGAACGAGATGATCGCCATCCCGCCGGGTCAGGTGACGCTGTCGGACCGGCGGACGCAACGCAGCTGGTCGGTCGAGCTTGAGCCCTACCAGCTCGCGGCATTCCCGGTCACGCAGGCGTTGTACGCACAGATCACAGGCCAGCGGCCGAGTACCACTCCTGAGGACCAACTGCCCGTCGAGTGCGTCTCCTGGTGGGACGCGGCGCGGTTCTGCAACGCCCTGTCCCAGTGCGCCGGCCTCACGCCCGCGTACCACTTCCGTGCCGAGGCCGAAGACATCGAATGGGACGTGTCCGCCGACGGGTATCGACTGCCGACCGAAGCCGAGTGGGAGCACGCCTGCCGTGCCGGGACGAGCGGGCCCCGCTACGGGGATCTCGACGAGATCGGCTGGTACCGCGGCAACTCGCAGGAGCGCATCCACGAGGTGGGCGGCAAACGCCCCAACTCGTGGGGGCTTTACGACATGCTCGGCAACGTCTGGGACTGGTGCTGGGACGTCTACGACGCCGAGGTCTACGGCGCCTACCGCGTGCTCCGAGGCGGTGGTTGGTTCGACGAGCACTGGAGTTGCCGGGCCTCCGCGCGGCGCCGCAGCCACCCGACGTTCCAGGTCGACGACGTGGGATTCCGCGTCGCACGCTCCGTCGTGAGCTGATCCACGTCGTGTGCAGCCCGGCCCGCGCTGAGTCGGTCTGGCGATAGCGTGATCCTCATGACGGCTGAAGACGGGGCGCTGACCGGTGGCATGGTGAACGCGGGGGCGGTCTTCCGCCGGGGGGAGTTGGTGGAGCGACCGGCACCGCGCAACGCGCGCGCCCTGCATGCTTATCTCCTTGCGCTGAAGGAGCACGGCTTCGACGCGGCGCCGGCCCCGGTCGGTCTCACCGCGGATGGCCGTGAGCAGCTGACTTTCATCCCTGGCGACGTGGCTCTGCCGCCGTTCCCGGACTGGGCGATGACGAGTTCTGCCCTCGAATCGGTGGGGAGCCTGCTGCGGCGTCTGCATGAGACCAGCGCGGCCGTCGCGGTCGATACCCGTGCCGAGTGGCCGCGGGACCTGGCCGACCCGGAGGGGGGAACGATGTTGTGCCACAACGATGTGTGCCCGGAGAACGTCGTCTTCTGCGAAGGTCGTGCCGCGGCCCTGATCGATTTCGACTCGGCGGCCCCGGGCCGTGCCCTCTGGGACCTCGCCATGACCGCCCGCTATTGGGTGCCCATGCTCGATCCCGGGTCCGCGGCCGCTCACTATCCCCCCGGGTTGGATGCGGCCGCACGGTTGCGGATTCTTGCCGACGGCTACGGCCTCTCGGCGGGGGACCGCGCCGAATTGCCCGGCGTCATCGAGCAGGCCACGGAGGTCTGCCGGGCATTCGTCGCCCGCCGCGTGGCCGACGGAGACCTCGTCTATCTCAGGGCGTTGGCCGAGCGTGGGGGATGGGAACGCTGGGACCGCATGCAGACCTGGCTGGTGGACCACCGTCAGACGTTCACAGCTGCCCTGCTGAACTGACCGGACTGGACGTTCGAGGACAGACTCACAAGAACATCGCCTTGCATTGGCGGTATGCCTTCTGACGGCAACGCTGGGAGCATGTCCGGCGCTGTGACCTGCTGTGTCCTTCGGGCAGGGGGCCCGAACAGACTGTGCAGGGTGACGATTCCAGGGACTCGTTGCGGGTCTGGGCGAGGGCGGCAGACCTCGCCCAGACCGTGGTGGGTGAAGCTGCGGGTCCGGGCGGTGGGTTGGGGTTCGGGGACGCTGGGACTGTCTGTCGAGTGCGGGGTTCTTCGGATGGATGGGTGCGCCAGCGGCGGGCTTTTTGCCGACATCGGGCTGAGCATGTGCGGCGTCGTGACTGTCCAGGGCCGGGAGGAAGTGGTTCCCCGCAGAATTCGCAGGTCCGGGCGGATGTCCGTGCGGCGGCCCGGGGTTGGGGTGGTGTGCGAACCGGGGGACGCGGTGGTGTTGTTCTCCAGCGGTAGGCGGACTGGCGGCAGCGTTGCGAGCACGTGCGTCGTCGGCTCTTCGTGGTGCTCGGTGTCAGCGGGCCTTCGCAGATCGGGCAGGCCTGCGGTGAGTCGCCCTCCGGGTTCGAGGGCATCTCAGCGGTCTGGTGGTGGCGTTGCTGTCGTTCGAGGTAAGCGGTCCGCCGACAGGCCGATGAGCAGAGTGGGCGGCGCTGTCCGATCTGCATCCTCATCAGTTTTCCGCATATCCGGCGGGGTTCGATCACCCAGCTCGGTCTGTCCTACGAACTGCTGGACCGGGCCCGGCACCCCACCGCCGGCGACCGCAAACCGGTCATCTACATCACCGTCCCGCCCGCCGCGACACCCCGCATGATCGCGGCCGAGTTCGCCCGTTTCCTCGGGCTGCCGGTGATGGCCCGCATGAACATCACCGACCTCATCGAGTCCGTCGTCGGAGTCTGCACCGACGCCCGCACCGGCATGATCCTGGTCAACGAACTCCACAACATCTCGCTCACCACCCGGCATGGCGCCGAAGTCGCCGACGCTCTCAAGTACTTCTCCGAGCGGATCCCCGCGACATTCATCGACGCGGGCATCGACATCAGGCACGGCAGCCTGCTGACCGGAACCCGTGGAGCCCAGATCGCGGGCCGTTTCACGCTGATCCCCACCCGTCCCCTCCCTGACAACAGTGAGTGGCGGGGTCTGGTCGCCACCATGGAGAAGACTCTCGCCCTGCGGCGGCACCGGCCCAGCACCCTGGCGAGACTGGACCGCTACCTGCACGACCGCACCGGCGGCATGATCGGCGCCCTCTCCCACCAGATCCGCGGAGCCGCGATCGACGCGATCTTCAACGGCACCGAGAAGATCACCACAGCCGGGCTGAAGGCCGTCCCACTGGACGTCGCCGCCGAATCGCCTCATTTCCGCGGGCCCAGGTCCTCCCGATGACCCCCGAGAACGTCCGCGTCCTGCCCTTCGAGGTCCGGCCCCGGGCCGGTGAGGGCATCCGGTCCTTCGTCGTCCGCCTGGCCCACGCCAGCCATCTTCCGCCCCGCTATCTACGGACCTACCTCTGCGAACCGCCCGAGCATCTCGGTCTTCCCAACTGGACACGGCTGGCCGCCGCGACCGGCCGCCAGAAGGCATACCGGCAGCGGAAGGCGCAGTTGGCCTCCGCCTAGGCTGGCACGGTGACTGATGAGCAGAAGCGGGTGCAGCCGTCGGGAGTGTGGGCCACGGCGGTGGGGGTGGCCCGCGTGCGAGCGCTGGAGACCGAGCGGGAGAACGCGCTGTTCCGCGACCCACTGGCACAAGCTTTCGCAACCGCCGGCGGCCTATGGCCCTCCTCGCCGCCACTGCCCGATGACGAGGCCGCGCGCCGCCGCCGACTGGCCGTGTCGTTCTCCATCGTCATCAGGACGAAGTTCCTCGACGACCTGTTGCGGCAGTCCTCCGCGGCTGGGGTCCGGCAGGTCGTGCTGCTCGGCGCCGGCATGGACAGCCGGGCTTTCCGGATCAACTGGCCGGAGGGCACCCGGCTGTTCGAGGTCGACACCGCCGCGCCACTGGACTTCAAGGCTTCGGTGCTGCGCCAGGAACGGGCCTTCGCACGCTGCGAGCGGATCACCGTAGCGGTGGATCTGCGTGAGGACTGGCCAGCCGCGCTGGCCGCCGCAGGGCACCACCCGGCGGTGCCGACCATGTGGATCGCCGAGGGACTGCTGATCTATCTCCCCGAAGACGCGGTAGAACTGCTGCTGGCCCGGATCAGCGCGCAGTCGGCGGCAGGCAGTCGGATGGGGCTGACGTTGGGCTCGCGCGGCGTGATCGAGCGCTTCGGCGCGGATGCCGTGCCGGGATCGGCGGCGTCCATGTGGGTCTCGGAGATGCCCGACGACCCGGTGGGCTGGCTGGCCGGGCACGGCTGGGAGGCCGACAGCCACACCCTGCGCGAGCGCGCTGCCGCCTACGGCCGCCCGATCAGTACCCCGCCACAGCGCGAGGAACGGCCCGGCGGACTGATTTCGGCGGTCCGCCGGTAAAGCGCTCCAGGCGGTCAAGCTTCAGTGGCAATCGGTCAAAGTGCACTGTCACAGGACACTGCTGATGACCCGTTTCAGTAGGTGTTGATCGATCGTCTCGTGCCTGGGCCATCGGGTCGGGTGGTACTTCGGCAGCCAGGACGTCGACTCCCGGACATTCGCCTACGCGGGGACCGCTGACGAGGCGCTGAAACAGCTCGATGAGATGTACGGGAGATGGAACGCGGGGGTCCGCGAGCTCTCGGACGTCGAACTGGACAATCCGCCCACGGTGGGCCCTGAGCGGTATCCCATGGAGAACAGGGTCCTGCACGTCAACAGGGAGCTGATCCATCACGGCGCCGAGATTTCCCTGCTGCGCGACCTCTACCGCCGGCAGGACGGAGCCGCACCGCACCGGACATGACTCTCGGTAACCGGCGATCGAGCTCCGGAAACCATGTGGACTCCGTGACGCTCCATGGTTGCTGCCGCCATGCGTCGCTGTTGCCGATCGAGGTAGGCGGCTCGTCGGCAGGCCGACGAGCCGGGAGGACGCCACTGCCCGATACACATCCGCATGATCTTCCTGCCGATCCGGCAGCGTTCCCGGCGCCACTGGCCGGCGGAGTAGCGCTTGCGGTTTCTCTTCTGTTAGCAGGTCCTCGAACAGGTCAGTGGTGGAGCACCTACCGTCTGTCCTATGCGCATTCGAATCGTCGACGCCTTCACCGACCGCCCCTTCGCCGGCAACCCGGCCGGGGTGCTGCTCCTCGACTCCTTCCCGGACGACGACTGGCTCCAGAACGTCGCCGCCGAGATGAACCTCTCCGAGACCGCCTTCGCCCACCCGCTGCCCGGTGGCGGGGCCGACTGGGCGCTGCGCTGGTTCACCCCGGTCACCGAGGTCGACATGTGCGGCCATGCCACCCTGGCGACCGCCCACGTCCTGCACAGCACCGGCGCCGCGAAGGGCCCCCTCCGTTTCACCGCACGATGCGGGCCGCTCACCGCGACGGCCCGCGAGGACGGCGCGATCACCCTCGACTTCCCCACATCCCCGCTCACCGCCGAAGCCGTTCCGCCCGGCCTCCGCGAAGCGCTGGGCGCACCGGTCGCCGGGGTGTGGGACACCGCGTCGCACATCGGGGACCTGCTCGTCGAGGTCGCCGACGAGCGGACGGTCCGCTCCCTTGCACCGGACTTCTCCGCGCTGGAGACCCACTCGCGTCGAGGCATCATCGCGACCGCGGTCGCGGACACCACGTCATCCGGTTACGACTATGTGTCACGCTGCTTCTTCCCCGGCGTCGGCATCGACGAGGACCCGGTGACCGGCAGCGCCCACACCGCACTGGCCCCGTTCTGGTCCGCCCGGCTGGGCCGCGACGAGCTGACGGGCCTCCAGGCGTCGGCCCGCACCGGTCTCGTACGTACGTCACTGCGCGGCGACCGGACCCTGCTCACCGGCAGCGCGGTCACCGTCGTCGACGGCGAGCTGCACGTCTGAGGGCCCACGGGGGGGGAGGCCGAAGCGGCGATCAGCGCGGAGAGCGACGCCCCGGCAACGCCGGAGGGGACGTACGGACACACTCGTACGTCCCCCACTCGGCAGCCGTCACACCCCAGCCCCAGCGGCCCGCCCTCACCCGGTGGGCAGCCACCCCACCTTGCCGGCGAGCAGTGCGTAACCGACGAACGCCCCGATGTCGAGCAGCGAGTGCGCGACGACCAGGGGCCCGACCCGCCCCCAGCGCCGGTAGAGCAGCACGAACACCACACCCATCGCCACGTTTCCGAGGAACCCGCCGATGCCCTGGTAGAGGTGGTACGAGCCGCGCAGCACCGCGCTCGCGGCGAGGGCGGCGAGCGGGGCCCACCCGAACTGCCCCAGTCGGCGCAGCAGATAGCCGACGACGATGACTTCCTCCAGTACGGCGTTCTGCACCGCGGAGAGGATCAGCACCGGGATCTTCCACCACACGTCGGGCAGCGACTCCGGCACCACCGTCAGATTGAAGCCGGTGGCCCGCGCGCCCAGGTAGAAGGCGAGCCCGACACTGCCGATGCCCGCCGCGATGAGCACTCCGCGGCCGAGATCACCCCGGAGCCGCGTGCGGTCGAAGCCGATAGCCCGCAGGCCCGACCCTTCCCGCAGCAGCAGATGGACCACCAGCGCGACCGGCACCAGGGCCGTCGCGATCCCGAAGAGCTGCCAGGCGAGGTCCAGCCACGGCCGGCCCGGCGCGTAGGAGCTGTTGAGATTGGCGGCCTGGTGCTTGAGGCCTCCTGGTTTCGTGAGCGCCCCGACAAAGCTGATCAGCGCCGAAACGCCGCTCGCGCCGAGCGAGAGTGCCAGTACCAGCACCGTCTCGGACCGCAGAAACCGCTGCGACACCCCCTCTGTGGGAACAAACTCAGCCACGCGCTCGCCCTCCGCCTGCACACCTGCCTCCAGTCGGCCATCGCGCCTCGTCCCCGCACCGTGCCACCAGGGTCTCGAATGGCGGTACGAAGATCATGCACGACAGGCCGGGGGAGGGCTCCGATTCGATGGCACTCTCCCCCGTCTCCCGCCGCACGCTCCTTGTGCACGGCTCACGGTCCACGCTTCAGAGGAGGAGCACCACCGCAGACATCACAGCTTGCCCGATGGTCCCGGGACACCGGCAACCAGGCCCGGCCACCACGTCACAGGCCGCGGCCCGCCACCGTCGCCGGTATGCCCTCCGGCCAGGCGTGCACCGGCTCGCCGGCCGCCATCAGCTCGGCGTACCGCCGGGTCGTCAGCGCCAGCGCCTCGCGCCGCCCGAGCCCGGTCTCCAGCGCCCGGTGGAAGGTGTCCACCTGCCAGGAGGCACCGTTCGTCCGGCGCCTGCACCGCTCCTCGATGACGCCCAGAAAGTGGTCGCGGTCCGCGGCCTCGACCCCCCACGCGTCGAGACCCGCGGCGGCCAGCGGCAGCAGCTCCTCCCTGACGAGCCGTACCGCGGGCACCGAGACGACGCCGCCGGAGCGCCCGGCGGCCGGCCACTCAAGCCGGGCCTCGATCCCGTACCGGCAGCCCGCATCGAAGTTGCGTGCCGCGGCCTCGAAGGGCAGCCGCTTCCACACCGGGCGCGCCTCGTCGGCGAGCGCCCGCACCAGCCCGTAGTAGAAGGCCGCGTTGGCCAGCACATCCGTGACGGTCGGCCCGGCGGGCAGCACCCGGTTCTCGACCCGCAGATGCGGTACGCCGTCGGTCACGTCGTAGACCGGACGGTTCCAGCGGTAGACGGTCCCGTTGTGCAGGACGAGCTCCTGAAGCCCCGGCGCCCCGCCGTCGTCGAAGACCCGCTGCGGGTCCTCGTCGTCGCAGCGCGGCAGCAGCGGCGGAAAGTACCGGAGGTTCTCCTCGAAGAGGTCGTACGCCGAGCCGATCCAGCGCTCGCCGAACCAGGTGCGCGGCCGCACCCCCTGCGCTCTGAGTTCGGGCGGGCGCACATCGGTGGCCTGGAGGAAGAGCGGCGGCCGGGACTCCCGCCACAGCTCCTTGCCGAACAGGAAGGGCGAGTTGGCGCCGATCGCGACCTGCGCGCCGGCGACGGCCTGCGCCGCGTTCCACACATCGGCGAACCGCGCCGGGGTGACCTGGAGGTGCAACTGCACCGACGTACAGGCCGCTTCGGGCACGATCGAGGAAGAGGTGCAGGCCAGGTGTTCCACGCCGGTGATGTCGAGGTCGAAGTCCTCCCCGCGGGCCGCGCGCATCTGCTCGTTGAGCAGGGTGTAGCGGTCGGCCGACGAGAGGTTCGCCCCGACGAGATCCTCCGGACCGAGCGTCGGCAGGATTCCGGTCATCACGATCCCGGCGTCGACTTCGGCCGCTTTCCGGTGGGCGTATGCGAGACCGGTCCGGAGCTCCTCGGCCAGCTGGTCGAAGACACGGCCTCCCAACCGGTGCGGAACAATGTTCACTTCGAGATTGAACATCCCGAGTTCCATCTGGAAATCACGGCTGGCTATCCGTTCGAGGACCTCCGCATTCATCATCCTGGGCAGGCCGTCGGCGCCCGCGAGATTGAGTTCGATCTCCATCCCCATGAGATTCCTGGGGCGGTCGAACCTCTTCTCCTCCAGCAGTCGCTCCAGCACCTCAAGACACTGCTGAAGCTTTCTCCGGTACCGCTGCCGCCCCGACGGATCGAACCCGTCCGCCTCCAGCTTCTCGCCCATGGATGCACCCCTCCATACGTGTACGGCCGCTGCGGCCGCCCGGGTCCGGTCGACAATGCCCACACCCTGCCCACACCTCGTGATCCGTAACTCCCTCAATCCGGGTCGCGAGCGAGTAGGGTGACCAGAAATTGACGTATGGCACATTCACCAGGCATGAAGCCTGGAGCAGTTTCCCGCCCCGTGCAGCATGTGAAGCCTGTGAAGATCTGTGAACGCGGTGAAAACGACCGATCATTTTCGGCCGACCGTTCATACGGTGAACCGCAAGGCCACAGGGATACAGCTACGTTAAATCAGGATATTCTCCGCAAAAGAAAGACCGAATACCGACTTGTTTGCAATATCGGCATCGGCTAGCTGAAACCCTGTGTGAACACATGTCGTATAAACTCCGCAAACGAGGCGGAGAGTTGGCGCCCCGGCCCCCGGAGAGTGCGATACCCCTCCATGCCCCACGGCCCCCCTCCGCCCCTGCCTGCTGACAGTGCCGTCCGCACCGCCCACGCATCAACGTGTCTCCGAAGTGAGAGGCGACCTCATCATGCCGCTGTATGTCCCTCCGGCCCCCGCGCCGGCCCTGCGCAGCGTCCTCGCGGCACTCGGCTCCCCCACTGCCGTACGCGAGGCCCGGACCCCTGCTCTCCGATCGGCCGCGGGGCCGCTGACCCCCGAACTCCCCCTACCCGTCCATGTCCTGGACCAGATCATGCCGAGCGGCGGCACCCCGCGCACCCGGCTCACCGGCTGGCGTTTCCTGATCCGCAGCGGCGATCGCGCCGTGGCCGCGGCGGACACCAAGCTCACCGCCGACGGCTGGACCTTCTCGCACTTCTTCGAGGGCCCGTACGCCACCGCCACCGGCACCGCCCTGCGCCAGGCCGAAGCACTGGACACCCCGTTCCAGCCGAGGCTGCTGTCCGTGCCCGAGCTCTACATGCTGACGCTGTGGCTGCACGGTGACACCGGTGCCGACGCCTCGGTCTCCGGCACGATGCCGGCCCCCACCGATCTGCTGGTGCCTCTCGCACCGGCGCCGCCCGGCATCGCCGCACACCGCCCGCACCGGGTGTCGGAACTGCTGCCGGTGATGACGATGCGGCTGGCTCCCCCACTGCTCGGCTCGCCGGCCTGACGGCCCCGCACCACCCCCGCGCGCCCCGCGACCCCCTGGGTCGTGGGGCGCGGCGCGCTCCGTGCCCATCCGGACTAGCCCGGTCGGGCCACCTCCGAACCACCCGAAGAGGCAGTCAAGTTGAGCTGAACCGCCCGCACGGGTGATGCGTCCTTATGCTGGAGCACGTGCTGCCGTGAAATCCCTGCGGAACGACATCCGTGGGGCAACACTGGGATCACCGAACTGACAGACGGGGGGCGGCCATGAAACCCGCATCGAGCCGCAGGACACTCACCACAACGCAGCGAAAGAACGCATCCATGTGCCAGCACCAGCCAACCTGCCCGTCAGCCGCCTCCGCCGACCGGGAGGCCGCGCTCCTCGTGGCGCACCACCCGGAGCAGGGATGGAGTCTGCTGTGCAACGGCGTACTCGTCTTCGAGGACACCGGTGAACTGCTGCCCGACGGCCGGATCATCGCGCCGCACCGCCCCCTGGGTTCGGGACTGGCGACCGCTGCCTGATCCCTGCCCCGCAGGAAGAACGGAACAGCGAGAACGCAACAGCCGGCGACAGAGCAGAGCCGGTGACGCGACGAAGGGCCGGCCCGGGTGTTTCCCGAACCGGCCCTGCCGTATGTCCGCTGCCCGTCGGCAGCCGTACGTCCGTCAGTTGTCGTACGCCGTCAGTTGTCGTACGCGTCCAGCGGCGGGCAGGAGCAGACGAGGTTGCGGTCGCCGAAGGCGCCGTCGATACGGCGCACCGGCGGCCAGTACTTGTCGGCGGGCGAGACACCGGCCGGGAAGACGGCCTCCTCGCGGGTGTACGCGTGGGACCACTCGCCGCCCAGCGCCGCCGCGGTGTGCGGGGCGTTGCACAGCGGGTTGTCGCCGGCCGGCCACTCCCCGGACGCGATCTTCTCGATCTCGGCGCGGATCGCGATCATCGTGTCGCAGAACCGGTCGAGCTCGGCCAGGTCCTCGCTCTCGGTGGGCTCGATCATCAGCGTTCCGGCCACCGGGAACGACATGGTCGGCGCGTGGAAGCCGTAGTCGATGAGGCGCTTGGCGATGTCGTCCACGCTCACGCCGGTCGCCTTGGACAGCGGCCGAAGATCGACGATGCACTCGTGCGCGACCAGCCCCTTGGGGCCGGTGTACAGCACCGGGAAGTGCGGTTCGAGACGCTTGGCGATGTAGTTCGCGGCCAGCACGGCCACCTGCGTCGCCCGCTTGAGCCCCTCGCCACCCATCAGACGTACGTACGCCCAGGAGATCGGCAGGATCCCGGCCGAGCCCCACGGCGCGGCCGAGACCGGTCCGACGCCCGTCTCGGGACCGGCGGTCGGCTGCAGCGGGTGGTTGGGGAGGTACGGCGCGAGGTGGGCCCGTACACCGACGGGGCCGACACCGGGGCCGCCGCCGCCGTGCGGGATGCAGAAGGTCTTGTGCAGATTGAGGTGCGAGACGTCCGAGCCGAACTTGCCGGGCTTGGCGAGTCCGACCAGCGCGTTCAGGTTGGCGCCGTCGACGTACACCTGCCCGCCCGCTTCGTGCACCGCGGCGCAGATGTCGGTGATGTGCTCCTCGAAGACTCCGTGGGTCGACGGATAGGTGACCATCAGCACGGACAGCTCGTCGCGGTACTGCTCGATCTTGGCGTTCAGGTCGTCGACGTCGACGTCACCGTCCTCGCGGGTCTTCACGACCACGACCTTCATCCCGGCCATCACCGCACTTGCGGCGTTGGTGCCGTGCGCCGACGACGGGATGAGGCAGACGGTGCGCGCGGTGTCGCCGTTGGCCCGGTGGTAGGCGCGCACGGCCAGCAGACCGGCCAGCTCACCCTGCGACCCGGCGTTGGGCTGGAGGGAGACCTTGTCGTATCCGGTGACCTCGGCGAGCCGCTCCTCCAGCTCCTGAATGAGCGTCAGGTAGCCCTGGGCCTGCTCGACCGGGGCGAAGGGATGCATCGCACCGAACTCGGGCCAGGTGACCGGCTCCATCTCGGTGGTGGCGTTGAGCTTCATCGTGCAGGAGCCGAGCGGGATCATCCCCCGGTCCAGCGCGTAGTCACGGTCGGCCAGCTTGCGCAGGTAGCGCAGCATCGCCGTCTCGGAACGGTGCTGGTGGAAGACCGGGTGGGTGAGGACGGCGTCCTCGCGCAGCAGCCCCGAGGGCAGCGCGTCGGCGGTGCGCCCGTCGAGCGCGTCGATGTCGCCCTCGGCGCCGAAGGCGGCCCAGACGGCGGCCAGCTGGGTACGCGTGGTGGTCTCGTCGCAGGCGATGGAGACCAGGTCCGCGTCGACCTGGTGGAGGTTGACCCCGCCCTCCCGGGCGGCGGCGACGACCTCGGCGGCCCGGCCCCCGGTCCGTACGGTGAGGGTGTCGAAGAAGTCGCCGTGCACGACGTCGGCCCCTGCGGCGCGCAGTCCCTCCGCGAGGACGGCGGCGTACCGGTGGGTGCGCCGGGCGATGTCCCGCAGGCCGTCGGGGCCGTGGTAGACGGCGTACATCCCGGCCATCACGGCGAGGAGCACCTGTGCGGTGCAGATGTTGCTGGTGGCCTTCTCGCGGCGGATGTGCTGCTCACGGGTCTGCAGGGCCAGCCGGTACGCCTTGTTGCCGTCGGCGTCGACGGAGACCCCGACGAGCCGGCCCGGCAGGCTGCGCGCGAACTTCTCGCGTACGGCCATGAACCCGGCGTGCGGCCCGCCGAAGCCCATCGGGACGCCGAACCGCTGCGTCGTGCCGACCGCGATGTCGGCGCCCAGCTCACCGGGCGAGGTGAGCAGCGTCAGCGCCAGCAGATCGGCGGCGACGGTGACGACCGCGCCCAGCTCGTGGGCGCGCTCGATGAGGGGGGCGATGTCCCGGACCCGGCCGGAGGCGCCGGGGTACTGGAGCAGGACGCCGAAGACACCGCGCTCGGCCACATCGGCCGGGATGCCGTCCGCGAGGTCGGCGACGACGACCTCGACACCGGCCGGCTCGGCGCGCGTGCGGATCACCGCGACGGTCTGCGGAAGGGCGTCGGCGTCGACCAGGAAGACACCGTTCTTGACCTTGCCGACCCGGCGCGCGAGGGACATCGCCTCGGCCGCCGCGGTGCCCTCGTCGAGGAGCGAGGCGCCCGAGGTGGGCAGACCGGTCAGATCGGCCACCACGGTCTGGAAGTTCAGCAGCGCCTCCAGACGTCCCTGGGAGATCTCCGGCTGGTAGGGCGTGTACGCCGTGTACCAGGCGGGGTTCTCCATGACGTTGCGCAGGATGACCGGCGGGGTGAACGTGCCGTAGTAGCCGAGCCCGATCATCGGGGCGAGGACCTGGTTGCGGTCGGCGAGCGCGCGCAGTTCGCCGAGGACCTCGGCCTCGGTGCGGGCGTCCGGGAGGTTCAGCGCGTCGGTGGTCCTGATGACCTCGGGGACGGCGGCCGATGTGAGCTCGGCGAGCGATCCGTAACCGACGTGGGCGAGCATCTTGGCCTGGGCCCCCGCGTCGGGCCCGATGTGGCGCTGCTCGAAGGGGGTGCCACGCTCCAGCTGGGAGAGCGGAGTGCGAGGGGAAGTCATGGCGGAGGCCTCCTGGTCGTTACGACCTGCGAGGGGTACCACGGCACGGGTACCCGGACGGCCTCCCCCTCTGTCATCTCAACCTGAGAGTTTCACCGGCCCGCCTTTCGACGTGCCCGCTTTCACCGTCGGTGAGGTAGGGATCCGGACGTGCCCGCCCGACGCCCGCCCTGCTTTCCAGAGTGACCTCGTCCGCGCGGTACGTGTGCCTGAGAGATTCCGGGGAGGAGTTGCTCCTTCGGCGCCCCCGGACGATGTGTCCGAAGGGCTCTCCCGCGCGGGGTCAGCAGCCACTGGCCAGCGTACCAGCGAGCCGCTTCGCACGGTGTTCGAGTGGCCGATACCCCGGATCTGGACTTCTCTGAGGGGAAGACCTTCGCAGGGGGCGGGAGACAGCGTGTTCCGTCGCGATCAGTTGGAGGAACCGTGCAGACCGACATAGATCCGCGCAGCCTGATCGGCCGCAAGGCATTCGACCGCAACGGCCTCAAGATAGGCACGGTCGACGAGGTCTACCTCGACGACGCCACCGGAGTCCCCGAGTGGGCCGCGGTACGCACCGGGCTGTTCAGCCGGGATGCCTTCGTCCCGCTGAAACCGAGCGAGCTGGTCAGCGAGACCCTGCGGGTGCCCTTCGACCGGACCCTGATCAAGGAAGCGCCGGACTTCGGTGTCGGCCGCCACCTCTCACCGGAACAGGAACTCCAGCTCTACCACCACTACGGGCTCGGTATTTCGGCCCCCACACCGCCCCCGCCCGACCGCGACTTCGGCCGGCTCGCGGGCGAGGAGGAACGCGCCTGACCCGCTTCCCCGGACGCGGCGCCCGACCGACCCGGCGCGGCTCCCGACCTCGCGCCGTCTTCCCCGGCCCAGGACCCCGGCCGACCCGTCGCCGCCCCGGACCCCGCGCCATCTTCCCCGGCCCTGAACCCCGGCCCGTCCGGGGCCGCCCCGGTCCCCGCGCCGTCATCCCCGGATCCAGACCCCGGCCGGCCCAGCGCGGCCCCGGATTCTGCCCTGTCTTCCTCCGACCTGGCGCCGGACGCTGGCCCTGTCCCGCCCGCCCCGAGCCCTGACGTGCCCGGGGCCACCCCTCCAGCCTCCCCGCCGCCGACCGGTCCCGGGGCATCCGGCCCGGCCTGGGCTTCCGGGCCAGTCGGAGCGGTCGGAGTGTCAGGGGCGGCCGGGCGGACCTGCCCGGCCCGCACGGCCGCACCGGCCCCGCCCGGCGCGGCCACCGCGGTCCGGACCAGCGGCAGCGGGTCCGACGGCTGGAGCGCGGGATCGTCGACCCCGAAGGTCCGCACCCGGCCGGGCGCGGTCGCGTACGGATCCTCGAACCGCACCGTCACCCGGCCGACGCCACTGCCCTGCACCCACCCCACGCCGTACACCTCGTGGCGCACATCGTGGCCGGCGAGCCAGCGGCGCCCGGTGCCAGGCAGCGGCGGTGGTTCCTCGACCGGAGGCGGGCCCGGCGCCTCCGGTCCCGCCTCCGGGGCCGCGGACGGGCCGGGCGCCGCCTCGTACGCCCCGGCCCCCCGCACCGCCGCCCGCTCCGTGGCCGCCTGCGCGAAGAGGTCCTCCTGGGTGAAGTCCGCGAGGCCGGTGACGCCCACTCCCAGCAGCCGCACCCCGCCTGTGGTGTCCACGGACTCCAGCAGCCGGCCCGCGGCCTCCCGCACCACCTCCGGGTCGTCGGTGGGCCCCCTGAGTGTCTCGGAGCGGGTCAGCGTCGAGAAGTCGTACCGCCGGACCTTCAGCACCACCGTCCGCCCGGACCGCCCGGCAGCCCGCAGCCGATCGACGCACCGGCCGGCCAGCCGCACCACCTCTCCGCGCACCCGCGCCCGGTCGTGCAGGTCCACGTCGAAGGTGTCCTCGACCGAGACCGACTTGGCATCCCGCTCGGACACCACGGGCCGCTCGTCGTGGCCCAGCGCCATCCGGTACAGGGAGGCGCCGTGCGCCCTGCCCAGCAGCCGTACGAGCTCGTCCTCACCGGCCTCGGCCAGATGGGACACGGTGGTCATCCCGGCCCTGCGCAGATGCTCACCGGTCGCGGGGCCGACCCCCGGCAGAATCCGTACGGAGAGGGGGGCAAGCAGTTCCCGCTCGGTACCCGGTGCTATCAGGACCAGGCCGTCCGGCTTGGCCCGCTCCGAGCCGATCTTCGCCAGCATCTTGGAGCCCGCGAGCCCCACCGAACCGCTGAGCCCGGTGACCGCCAGGATGTCCCTGCGCAGCCGCTCACCGGCGCGGCGGGCCGACCGCGGGCCGTCGGCCACCCCGCCCGCCTCCAGGTCCACGAAGGCCTCGTCCAGGCTCAGCGGCTCGACCAGCGGCGAAAGCCGCCCGAGCAGCTCCATGACCTGGCCGCTCACCTCCCGGTAGAGCGAGAAACGCGGCACCAGATAAGCCGCGTTCGGGCAGAGCCGCCGGGCCTGGGCCATCGGCATCGCCGAATGCACCCCGAACCGCCGCGCCTCGTAGGAGGCCGTCGACACGACCCCGCGCGGCCCGAGCCCGCCGACCACCACCGGCTTTCCGCGCAGGCTCGGCTTCGCCGCCTGTTCCGCGGCGGCGAAGAAGGCATCCATGTCCAGATGCAGAATGGTGGGCGCGGCTCTCACACCACCGATGCTGCCTCACGGCACTGACAATCGGGCCCCGCGGCGCGGAAACCCCTTCGGCGGAGCCTCTTCAGACGGCGCGGTTGCGGCGACGGGCCAGCTCGTCGGCCGGGTTGTGGCCGATCAGGGTCTCGCCGGTGTCGATCCGCTCCCCGTGCAGCTGCGAGAGGGCGCTCTCCACGTCCCGCCACACCACCCCGACGGCGATCCCGAAGACCCCCTGGCCGCCCTGCAGGAGCCCGACCACCTCGTCGGGCGATGTGCACTCGTACACCGTCGCCCCGTCGCTCATCAGCGTCATACGGTCGAGGTCGCGGGCCCCGCGGTCCTTGAGGTGGTGGACCGCGGTACGGATGTTCTGGAGCGCCACACCGGTGTCCAGGAACCGCTTCACGATCTTGAGGACGACCACGTCCCGGAAGCTGTAGAGACGCTGGCTGCCCGATCCCTGGGCGGGACGCACGCTCGGCTCCACCAGTCCCGTACGGGCCCAGTAGTCGAGCTGCCGGTAGGTGATACCCGCCGCCGCGCAGGCGGTCGGCCCCCGGTAGCCGACGGTGTCGGTCGTCGTTTCGGCCGCTGGGCCGTGAAGCGGATACGGCACCCCGTCCCCCGGACCCAGTCCGGGGAGTTCCCCTGCCCTATCTTCGCCGGTGCTTCTCACGCCGACCCTCCGTCCTTGAACTGCCCACTCGAAGGTAGGCAGTCACCTGGGGTGCGTCAACGATCGCCACACTCGGCACGCCGAGTGATAATCACCCTGAGAGTGGTTTCGCGTACCTCTCTTCGGGGAACGGCTTGCCGGATGCGCTGACGACCCGAGCGGAGCGTCACTGGCTGTTGGTCCCGAAATCCTCCGGAGAAATCTGGTCGAGGAACTCGCGGAACTTCTCCACCTCGTCCTCCTGCTCGTCGGGGATGGCGATCCCCGCGTCGTCGAGCACCCCGTCGCTGCCGTAGATCGGCGTCCCGGTGCGCAGGGCGAGCGCTATGGCGTCGGACGGCCTCGCACTCACCTCGACCCCGCTCGCGAAGACCAGCTCCGCGAAGAAGACCCCGTCCCGCAGGTCGGTGATGCGGACTTCCGTGAGCTCCTGGCCGACCGCTTCGAGGACATCCTTGAAGAGGTCATGGGTCAGCGGCCTCGCCGGAGCCATGCCCTGCTGGGCGAAGGCGATCGCGGTCGCTTCACCAGGGCCGATCCAGATAGGGAGATACCGGTCGCCTCCCACTTCACGCAGGAGCACGATCGGCTGGTTGGAGGGCATTTCCACCCGGACACCCACAACGTCGAGCTCGTTCACACAGCAACCCTAGGACGTGCCCGGCAGGTTTGGGTAGTCGGGCACCGCCATGATCAGTACAAGCGGACCCGGAGAGAGGTCTGTACGAGGGCCGCGTGCAGCCGCACGGTCAGTGCTGCCAGGTCCTTCGTGGTGGTCTCGGCATCCGCTCTGGTCTGCGGATTGCGGTTCAGCCGAAGGGGGGCCACGACCTGTTCGATGAGCCCCGACTCACGGTCGGCGGCCGCTTTCATGGCACGCAGATGCCGCGGTTCCAGACCGAACCGGCCCAGATCCGCGACGATCCCGGCCACATTCACGGCCTCCGCGTCGTATCCGCCCCCCGGAAGCGGCGCCAGCAGACCGTACGACTCCCACTCCGCGAGCTCGTCCGCACCGACACCGGCGGCCGCGAGCAGCTCGTCCCTGCCCACCCTGGACGCCGTGGGCCCGCCCTCGCCGTCCGCGGCCCCGTTCGCAGGGTCACGGACAGCGCCGGGCGCCGGGAGCTGGATCTGCTCCCCGCGGCCCAGCGCGTCGAGGTGGTCCCTGATGACCTTCAGCGGCAGATAGTGGTCGCGCTGCATCCGCAGGACCTGAGCCAGCCGCTCGACGTCCGCGGTACCGAACTTCCGGTACCCGGACGACGTGCGCTGCGGCTCGACCAGACCCTCGGCCTCCAGAAAACGGATCTTGGAGATCGTGACCTCGGGAAACTCTTCCCTGAGCACGTTCAGAACCGTACCGATACTGACCAGCCGGTCGTCCCCGGCGGCGGTGCCGTCACCGGCACCGCCCGTCGATGATTGCAGCATGGACCTTCCCTGAGGGGTCACACGCCCCGCTGGCTCGCGTAGAAGACCAGCCGGTACTTGCCGATCTGCACCTCGTCGCCGTTGGCGAGCACGACGGCGTCGATGCGCTCCCGGTTGACGTACGTGCCGTTCAGGCTGCCGACGTCCGAGACGGTGAATCCGCCGTCGGCGCCCCTGCGGAACTCCACATGCCGCCTCGACACCGTCACGTCGTCGAGGAAGATGTCGCTCTGCGGATGACGGCCGGCCGTCGTCAGATCACCGTCGAGCAGAAAGCGGCTGCCCGAGTTCGGACCGCGGCGGACCACGAGGAGCGCCGAGCCGGGCGGCAGGGCGTCGACGGCCGCCTGGGCCTCGGGAGAGAGCGAGGGCGAAGCGGTCTGCCCCGTCACCTCCGCTTCGTACGCCTCAAGCCCGGAGATGGAGATCGTCGAAGTGGTCTCCGAGGGCCGCTCGGGCACCCCGGCACGCAACGGCGCTCCGCAATTGGAGCAGAACCGACTGTCCTCGGCATTGCGGTGGCCGCACCTCGTACACACCGGCATGGACGCATCCTCCTGCCGCGACTGCCCTGCGTGGGCGCTGGTTGCGTACGGATCGGAGGACAACCCTCGACCCGTACTTGAGGTTGATGCTTCACCAAAACCTATGCGGCCCTCGCCCGCAGGGTCAACAGACGACGCACCCTGATCACCCGAAATGTCGCGACCGGACCGCCCCACCTCGTCGCGGAACAGCGGGCGGTCGCCGCTCTGGTCCTCGCCCTCCACATGACGTGGGGCGCGGTGCCGCGCACTGTCCTCACGTGCGCTCTTGCCGAACAACTTCCCAAACAACTTCACGGGCGATTCCCCTTGACCGAAACAGACCCGCCCGTGGGGCAGGACGAACTCTCAATGAACACACCTGCCGAACCGGACATCCTTACAACGTCCGTATCCCCCAGACAGTTTCCACCACGCACCCCGCTATCGGTGCGCCGACCCCCCGCAACCCCGTGCCCTTGTCCCGCTACCCTCGCGCGCCCCCGCCTCACGGCGTGGAGGACCGAGCGTAGTCAGGCCGCTTCGCCGGTCGCAAGGCGTCCACAACGATCTTCTCTTCAGGCGTCACAACGGCTGTGGCCTGCTCCTTCTCAAGAGTCTGCACCACTCCGCCCGGAATATTCAGCGCAGGCTCCAAGTCGGCCGGTTTCCCGATGACCTTGAAGGTGTACGGCGCGCTGATCTTCGTCTTGTCCACCTGGATCCCACCATCCGTGTCGGAGAAGTAGGTGTCCCCCACCACGCGGACCCCGTTGACCTGGATCGCCTCGGCGCCCGCCGCCCGCAGCTCCTGGACCGTGTCGAGCAGCATGTCCGCCTGGACCGTCTTGTGCGGGTCGTTGACGAGCAGGGTGATACCCGGGCCCTGGGCTGCCACCGTGCCCGCCAGGATGCCCAGCTGACGCGCCTTCTCGTTCGTCTGCTTACGCGCCTCCTCGGCCTGGTCCGAGCTGCTCTCCAACTCGGTTCGCTGGCTCTGCAGACGCTGCTTCTCGTCCTCCAGGCGCTGGGTGCGGTTGTCGAGCTCGTCCAGGATCCGGACGAGGTCCTCCTGGCGTGCGCCGCGCAACGGGCTGTTGTCGCTGTTGGAGCGGACCTGGATGGCCAGCCCGAGCCCCAGTACGAACAGCAGGAGGGCGACGACGAGTTGGGCCCTGGTCACCCGCGGCGGCCAGAGAGCGGCGATCAGCCGCTGCCGTCCCGCCTGCCTCTGCGGCGCCGCAGGCGTCGCCCCCGGGCCGTCCGAGGGCGGGGCCGCCTGGGCGGGCTTCTCGTCGGGCAGCGCCCCGGGGAAGCGTGCGGGCCTGCGGGCGGCGTCGGGCGGTGGGTCCTGCGGGACAGCTGTGCCCTGGTCCTGCGGGCCCTCCGGGCTCTGCCCGTCTTCCGGGCCCCGCGGGCCGGGCGGGTTCCCGTCGTTGCTCATCGGTTCGTCACCCATCGGCCTCACGCCCGGAACACATGCCTGCGAATGGCCGCGGCGTTCGAGAAGATGCGGATGCCGAACACGACGACGACACCGGTGGACAACTGCGCTCCGACACCCAGCTTGTCGCCGAGGAAGACGATCAGCGCGGCCACCACGACATTGGACAGGAAGGACACGACGAAGACCTTGTCCACGAAGATTCCGTCGAGCATCGCCCGCAGACCGCCGAAGACCGCGTCGAGGGCGGCGACGACGGCAATGGGCAGGTAGGGCTCGACCATCGCCGGCACTTCGGGCCGGACCAACAGTCCGACCACGACTCCCACGACGAGGCCCAGTACGGCGATCACGATGTGCCCTTCCCTGAGTCGGCCGCGCTCTGGTCGGTGCCGGCGGCCTTCGGCTTTGCTGTACGTACGATCAGACTCGCGGCCGCAGGAAGGCGCACGTCGGCCTGGTCGGAACTGCTGGTGCGGATCGAGTAGCTGTCCTTGAGGACCTTCAGGTACTGTCCGCCGACGCTGTCGTCGAATGTGCTGAGCAAGTGCTTCCCGTCCCCCACCGCCAGTACCGTGTACGGCGGCACCAGCGGCCTGTTGTCGACCAGTATGGCGTCACCCGCGGCCCGGATCGCCGACAGAGCCGTCAGCCGCTGGCCGTTGATGGCGATCGCCTCGGCGCCGGACTGCCACAGCGCATTGACGAACTGCTGCATGTCGCGGTCCCGTACCCGCCCCGTATCGGAGAACCCGGGACTCTCCCGTGGCCCCCCGCCGTCGCTCTTGGCGCTGTCCTTGGCGTCGTCGATGACCAGCTTCACGCCGGGACCGTGCACCGCTGTCGCGCCGGAGAGCAGCGCCACCAGCCCGCCCTGGTCGCCCCCGTGCTGCTGGAGTGCCTTGCGCTGCTGCTCGCCCACGGCGTCGCGCAGCCCGTCCACCTTCTTCTGCTGGGCGTCGGCGGACGAAGTCTCCGAGTCGATACGGTCGATGAGCTCCTGGCGCTCCTTGGCGACGACCGGCGCCGTCACCCTGGCCTGCGCCGCGCCCACGGTGACCACGACGGCGGCGAGCACCAGACCCGCGGCGAGACCGACCTTGGCCCGCAGGGAGCGCGGCAGGCCCGCCCTGCCCTCGGCCCGCCGCCGGGCAGTCGCCTCGGCGTACCCGTCGTCGAGGCTGTGGTCCATCACGTTGTTCAGCAGCGACATCGACGCATCGGGGCGCGGTGGCGGGGAGGCTGCGCTCCGAACGGGTGGCTGCTTCGGCATGCCGCACATCGTCGCACGCCGCCGCCGCGGCCTCCCAATGGCCCCGGGATGTGCCGGACGGCTCGGGCTCACGCCGTCCGGCACACCGTCACGGCCTCACTGACCGGCACCGTCCACGATCGACGACCACTCGTCGAGCAGCGCCTGCGCGGACGCGTCGTCCGGCCCTTCGGCCCACAGATGAGTGACCGCCTCGGCCGGAGCCGGCAGCACCATCACCCAGCGGCCGTCGGGTTCGACGACCCGCACCCCGTCCGTGGTGTCCACGGAACGGTCGGCAGCCGCCTCCACCACCCGGCGCATGACCAGGCCCTTCACGGCCCAGGGGGTCGCCAGGTCGCGGCGGAGCACATGGGCGCGCGGAATACGGGCGTCGATCTGACTGAGCGTCAACTGGGTACGGGAGACCAGGGCGATGAGACGGACGAACGCCGCGGTGCCGTCGAAGACACTGCTGGACTCGGGGATGATGAAGCCACCGCGCCCGTCGCCGCCGAAGATGGTGGAGTCCTCGCGGCCGACCCGGGTCAGATCGTCGGGCGATGTGGTCGTCCACTCCACCTGGGTGCCGTGGTAGGCGGCGACCTGCTCGGCGATCCTCGTGGTCGTCACCGGCAGCGCGACGCGCCCGCTGCGCCGCTCCGCGGCGATCAGGTCCAGCATCACCAGCAGGGCCCGGTCGTCCTCGATGATGCGTCCGCGCTCGTCCACGAGCGAGAGCCGCTCGCCCACCGGGTCGAACCGCACACCGAAGGAGGCCCGCGCCGAGGCCACGATCTCACCGAGCCTGACGAGACCGGCACGGCGGCTGTCCGCGGTCTCGGTCGGCCGCGACTCGTCGAGGCCCGGGTTGATGACCAGCGAGTCCACACCGAGCCGCCCGAGGAGGCTGGGCAGGACGAGCCCGGCGCTGCCGTTGGACGCGTCGACCACGACCTTGAGCCCGGCTTCCTCGATGCCCGTGGTGTCCACGTTGCGGAGCAGGGCGCCGGTGTACGAGTCGAAGACGCTCGCCGGGAAGTGCAGGTCCCCGATCTCGCCGGGGAAGGCACGGCGGTACTCCTGGCGCGCGTACACCCGGTCCAGCTTGCGCTGCCTCCCCTGCGAGAGGTCCGCGCCGCGCTCGTCGAAGAACATGATGTCCACCGAGTCGGGCACACCGGGCGAGGTCCGGATCATGATGCCGCCGGCGCTGCCGCGCGCGGTCTGCTGCCTGGCCACCGGCAGCGGCGCGTTCTCCAGGTCCCGTACGTCGATGGCGCTGGCCTGGAGAGCGGAGATCACAGCCCGCTTGAGGGCACGCGCACCACGCGAGTGGTCACGCGCGGTGGTGACGGTTGAGCCCTTCTTGAGCGTGGTGGCGTACGCACCCGCCAGCCGTACCGCGAGCTCCGGGGTGATCTCGACATTCAGGATCCCGGAGACGCCGCGCGCACCGAAGAGATGTGCCTGGCCACGGGACTCCCAGATCACCGAGGTGTTGACGAACGCGCCGGCTTCGATGGTCTTGAAGGGATAGACCCGCACATTGCCCTGGATGATGGATTCCTCACCGACGAGGCACTCATCACCGATGACGGCGCCGTCCTCGATGCGGGCGGCCCGCATGATGTCGGTGTTCTTCCCGATCACACAGCCGCGCAGGTTGGACTGCTGACCGATGTACACGTTGTCGTGGATGACGGCCTTGTGCAGGAAAGCACCGGTCTTGACGACCACGTTGGAACCGACGACGGTGTGCTCCCGGATCTCCACGCCCTCTTCCACCTTGGCGTAGTCGCCGATGTAGGTGGGTCCTCGGAGCACGGCGTCAGGATGTACTTCGGCGCCTTCGGACACCCATACGCCGGGAGAGATCTCGAAGCCGTCGATGTCCACATCGACTTTCCCTTCGAGAACGTCGGCCTGGGCCTTCACATAGCTCTCGTGTGTGCCCACGTCCTCCCAGTAGCCCTCGGCGATATAGCCGTAGACTCGCTTCCCGTCCTTCATGAGCTGGGGGAAGACATCACCGGACCAGTCGACTGAAACGTCTGCCTCGACGTAGTCGAAGACCTCGGGTTCCATCACATAGATGCCCGTGTTCACGGTGTCCGAGAAGACCTGGCCCCAGGTCGGCTTCTCAAGGAAGCGCTCGACCTTTCCTTCCTCGTCCACGATGGTGATGCCGAACTCCAGCGGATTCGGTACCCGCGTGAGGCACACCGTGACGAGTGCGCCCTTCTCCTTGTGAAAATTAATGAGATCGGTCAGGTCGAAGTCGGTGAGCGCATCCCCGGAGATCACCAGAAAGGTGTCGTCCTTCAGTGCCTCTTCCGCATTCTTGACGCTTCCCGCAGTGCCGAGCGGCTTCTCCTCGTTCGCGTATGTGAGCTCCATACCGAGCTCTTCACCATCGCCGAAGTAATTCTTGACGAGCGATGCGAGGAACTGCACGGTGACGACCGTTTCACTGAGCCCGTGCCGCTTCAACAGTCGCAGCACATGTTCCATGATCGGCCGGTTGACCACCGGCAGGAGCGGCTTGGGCATACTTGAGGTCATAGGGCGAAGACGTGTGCCTTCGCCACCAGCCATCACGACGGCCTTCATGTCGGAAGCGCCCTCCTTGAGATGTCGACAGTCCAGCCGACTTCACCCGTCCGGTGAGGACACTCGGGCGTCATACGCAATCCGGCCACGCTGCACGGCGCGCATCGACGAGTTCAATCGGCTGCTACATCCGCCTTCACGAGCCGACGGACTTGTACCACGTACAGGATTCCTGCCCACCAGTAGAGCGTTGTACCCCACCCTGCGAACGCCCATCCGAGAATCGACGCCAGGGTGCCCAGCCAGCCGCTACCGTCGCTGAGCAGGAGCAACGGGAACGCGTACATCAAGTTGAAGGTAGCTGCCTTCCCCAGAAAGTTCACCTGGGGCGGCGGATAGCCGTGCCTGCGCAGGATTCCCACCATGACCAGAAGCATCAGCTCACGGGCCAATAGTGCCGCGGTCAACCAAATCGGCAGGATCTCCCGCCAGGTCAGACCGACCAGGGTGGAGAGAATGAAGAGACGGTCTGCGGCAGGGTCGAGCAGCCGTCCCAGGTTGCTGATCTGGTTCCAGCGGCGGGCCAGCTTGCCATCGAGATAATCACTCACCCCGCTCAGCGCGAGCACCAGCAATGCCCAGCCATCGCTCTTGGGCCCGCCGAACTCGGGCCGGAGAATCAGCCACAGGAAAACGGGCACCCCGACCAGGCGGGCCATGCTGAGAATGTTGGGGATGGTGAGTACCCGGTCCGTCTGAACGCGGGTCTCCTGGACCTCCACCCGGGGGCCTCCTGTGAGGAACGTACGAACGATGCCCACTGACCCTACCCTCAGCCGGAGCGGGTCAAGTCACAGGGGTCAGCGGCCGGCTGGAACTGCATGTGGACGCAGAAATGCCTCAGCCCCGGACCATAACGGTCCGGGGCTGAGGCCAAAAATTGTTCGGCGGCGTCCTACTCTCCCACAG